>NZ_JBFULD010000006.1:0-35173 GCF_056400505.1 Terrabacter sp. P5_B1 | reverse complement strand
GCCCTTCGCCGAGCGGGCTTCCAGGGGTGACCATGCCGTCGGCCTACAGCGGAGACGACTTCTACTGCGATGTGGCGCTCAAGGACGTCGCAGCGCTCGACATCGTCCTCGAGATGCCGACAGTGCTCGCCTACCACCACACCCGGCCCTTCTGGCCGGTGCACGTCGTCGTCGTGCCCAAACGGCACCTCGACTCGCTGACGACGTTGACGGCCGCGGACGAGCAGGACGTGCGCGACCTGCTCGCGGTCGTCCAGCGAGTCGCACGCGACGTAGAGCGCCAGCACGGAGCCGCCGCCGTGATCACCAACCTCGGGCGCTACCAGGACTCCAAGCACCTCCACGTCCACGTCAGCAGCGGCGAGCCCCTGCGCTGACGGGGCGGCACCTCCCGCTCGGCACGTCGCGCTCGTCGGCGACCCTCAGGCCTCGGGGCCGGCCCGGTGAAAGACCGCTTCGACGTTGTTGCCGTCGGGGTCGCGCACGAAGCCGCCGTAGTAGCCCGGGTGGTACTCCGGCCAGAGTCGCGGCTCGTGCAGCGACTCGGCACCGAGCTCCAGCGCCTTGGCGTGGAAGGCCCGCACCGCCTCGACGCTCTCGGCCTGGAAGGCGCAGTGCATCTCGCGGTTGGGCACGTCGGCCTCCCACCGGGTGATCCAGAAGTCGGGATGACCCTCGGTGCCGTATCCGATGGCCATGCCGACGTCCATCTGCCGGGCGTAGCCGAGGACACCGAGCACCTCGTCGTAGAAGCGGGCGCTCGCGGCGAAGTCCGCGCAGTTGATGCCGAAGTGGTCGATCATCCTCCGAGCGTAGGCGGGAAGACGTCGCGCCGAGCCATTGTCATCCGGGCCAGTCTTTGGTCGACTGTCTGTGGTGGGTCCGGCCCATCAGGGGCCGGTCCGCACGACCCGGAGGTGCCCATGAGCAGTTCAACGCAGTCGATCCCGGAGGACGCCGAGCTCGAGGGGTCTCCCGCGGGTGTGCACTCGACGCTGACCGTCGGTGCCCCGGTCGACCAGGTCTGGCGTCACCTCATCAGCCCCCGCGGCACGGAAGCCCTCCTCGGCCCCGGCGTCACCCTGGGCAGCAAGGGTGAGTCGTGGCACAGCACCGACGGGCCGCACGGGGTCGTCCGCAGCTACCACCCGATGGAGCAGGTACGCGTGTCGTGGCACCCCCATGAGGACGGTCCGCTCAGCATCGTCGACCTCCAGCTCAAGCCGGACGGTGACGGCACCCGCGTCGACCTCTACCACGAAGGTCAGGGCATCGCGGAGGACGGCGCCGGGGACAAGTCGCGGTGGGATGCCGCCCTCGGACGCTTTGCCCAGTCGCTTGCCTGAGGCCACCGTCTCCCCATGGGGTCGCCTCTCGACGTGGGCTTGCCTCTCGTCGTGAGCGTCCTTCCCGTCAAAGGACTTTCGTCAGCAGGGACTGCGGTCAGCGGACGACCATGACCGGGCATGCGGCGTCGTGGATGACGCGGTGGCTGACCGACCCGAGCAGCATGCCGGTGAAGCCGCCGTGCCCGCGGGATCCGACGACGATCAGACCTGCCGTCGCTCCGAGGTCGGCGAGCGCCTGTCCGGGGGATCCGTAGAGCACCTCCGTCGTGACGATCACCTTCGGGTGCAGCGCCCGGACGCGGTCGGCCGCGTGCGTCACCGACTGCTCGGCGTGGTCCCGGATCGCGTGGGTCTCCTCCGTGCCGCCCTTGGCGGTCTCGGCGTAGGCCCAGGCCTCCATCGACGGCGAGTGGGCGACGCGCACGATGTGCAGCACGGCGCCTTCGCGTTCGGCGACCTCGACGGCGGCGTCGACGGCACGATCCGAGGCATCCGAGTCGTCGACGCCGACGACGACGTCGTGTCCGCGGCCGGGCCGCGGCGGGACGGGCGCGTCGTCGGGCGCCTCGCCCTCCGGCCCGCGCACGACGACCACGGGGCACTGGGCGTGCGCCGCGACGGCATACGACGTCGAGCCGAGCAGCCCGGCCGTGAGGCGACCGCGTCCGCGGCTGCCGACGACGAGGAGCTCGGCGTCCCTCGAGGCGTCGACGAGCTGGGCGGCGGCGCTCCCGAGCCAGTACTGCGTCTCGACCTGCGAGGCGTCGAGCGTCGTGCTGGCCCGCTCCGCGCCCTCGTCGACGAGGGCCTTGGCGGCGTGCTCTAGCGAAGGTTCGAGCTGCGAGAAGTCCAGGGCCGGGAACGCCGGAACGCCGGCGAGGTTGACACTGTGCACCAGGGTCAGGTGCTTGCCCTGCTGACGAGCCGTCTCTGCGGCCCACCCGACGGCGAGCTGTGACGCCGCCGAGCCGTCGTAGCCGACGACGATGCCGTGCAAGGTCGGTGTCTGGGCGTTCATCGCGCACCCCTTCACTGGGTCCCGGGACCGGGCCACTGCTCCGGCCATCTCCATCCTCCCGCCCGGGCGAAGGTGAAGGTGTGGGTTTGTGAGCACTCAGACAGGGGCCCGAACGTCGAGCCGATCCGTTGCCGCTAGGCGTCGCTCTTCCGCGCTGCAGCCGTGGCCCGGTCGTTCGCCTTCTGGATCGCCTCGACGAGCTCGCTCTTGGTCATCCGCGACCGGCCGCGCACGTCCAACCGTTTCGCGACATCGAGCAGGTGGCTCTTCGATGCATTCGCGTCGACACCTCCCGCGGTGTCTCCCGCGCCCCCGGCGCGAGCCGCTGCGCCCTTGCGGGCGGCCTGCGCGTCGCTCGGGCCCTTGTGGTCCTTCTCCTCCCAGTGGTCCCCGACCTTCTCGAAGGAGTGCTTGAGAGAAGCGAATGCCGTCCGGTGGGCTCGCTCACCCTCGCCGTACTCCTCGACCGCGGAGTCGTGAGTGGCCAGCCACGTGTCCTGCGCCTTCTTCGACGACCGCTCGAGAGTGGAGGGAAGGTCGGTCCCTGACGTCGTCGTGGAACGCTTCTTTGCGGGCATGGTGGGCCTCCTCGGCGTCTCTCGCACGGCACCCGCGCGCCGCGCGTGCAGTGGCAACGTACCCACGGTGAAGTCCGACAACGTCTGATTGCTGCCGATGTGTTGCGCGTCGCGCCCGAGGGGGTATTAGTTCACGCGGTGAGGACGTGACGCACGAGGACGTGAGCCACGCAGCACGCCCTGACCCGACGGTTCACAGCGATTCGGATCGAAGGAGTTGGGATGAGCGAAGCTGTCGCACAACGCACGGACGGCGCCATCAGGAGTCTGGTGCCGGCGCGCATGGACCGGCTCCCGTGGACGAAGTTCCACTGGTCGGTCGTCTTCGGGCTGGGGGTGTCCTGGATCCTCGACGGGCTCGAGATCCAGATCGTGTCCGAGTCGGGCTTCCAGAAGTCACTCGGCATGTCGGCCGCCCAGGTGGGACTCACCGGCACCATCTACCTCGTCGGCCAGGTCGTGGGAGCGCTGACGTTCGGCCGACTCACCGACCGGCTCGGGCGCCGCAAGCTCTTCATCATCACGCTGATCATCTATCTCGTCGGCTCGGGCCTGGCCGGCCTGTCCCCGAACATGTGGTTCCTCTGGGTGTGCCGGTTCATCGCCGGCATGGGTATCGGCGGCGAGTACACCGCGATCAACTCGGCCATCGACGAGCTCATCCCCGCGCACTTCCGGGGCCGGGTCGACATCGCGATCAACGGCACCTACTGGCTCGGCGCGTTCTTCGGCGCCCTCGCGAACCTCTACCTGCTCAACCCCGACAACGTCGCGGAGAACATCGGCTGGCGTCTGGCGTTCTTCATCGGCCCGATCCTGGGACTGTCGATCATCTGGCTGCGCCGCCACATCCCGGAGAGCCCGCGCTGGCTGCTCACCCACGGGCGCGGGGACGAGGCCGAGCGCACGGTCGACGAGATCGAGGAGCGCGTGCGCCGCGAGGGCGGCGAGATCCCGGAGGTCGACGAGAGCAAGGCGATCCTCGTCAAGCCCGAGGACCGCATGGGCGCCAAGGTGCTGTGGGACGTCTTCGTGCGCCGCTACGGCCGCCGCACGATGCTCGGCCTCACCATGATGGTGACGCAGTCGTTCCTCTACAACGCGATCTTCTTCACCTACGCGCTCGTCCTGACGAACTTCTACGGCATCAGCAAGGCCAACACGTCCCTCTACTTCCTCCCGTTCGCCGCCGGCAACCTGCTCGGGCCGCTGCTGCTGGGCCACTTGTTCGACACCATCGGTCGTCGCAAGATGATCTTCAGCACCTACACCATCGCCGGTGTGGTGCTCCTCGTGTCGGCCTGGGCGTTCCACGCCGAGATCCTCACCGCGACGACGCACACCATCTTCTGGTGCGTCGCGTTCTTCTTCGCGTCGGCCGGGGCGTCGGCGGCGTACCTCACCGTGAGCGAGATCTTCCCGCTCGAGGTGCGCGGACAGGCGATCAGCTACTTCTTCGTCGTCGCCCAGTGCGCCGGTGCCATCGCCCCCGTGCTCTACGGCGCGCTCATCGGAGACGGCACGGACCGCGTGCCGCTGACGTGKGGCTATGTCGCCGGAGCCGTCATCATGATCTTCGGCGGCGTCGTGGCCCTGATCATCGGGATCGACGCGGAGCGCAAGTCACTCGAGGACATCGCCGACCCGTTGAGCAAGGTCTCGGAGGAGTCGGGGGCGGTGGCGTGAACGTCGCGGACGTCGCCCGGGCCCACACCATCGTGGTCGGGGTCAGTCCCACCAGCGGCTCCCCCGGCGCGCTGCGCTGGGCCGTCGAGGAGGCATCCCTGCGCGGCGGGCGCGTGGTGGCCGTGCGTGCCTGGCGGCCGCACGCTCCCGAGACCGCGACCGGCGGTCGCGTGCCGTCCGTCGTGTCGGACGACAGCGCTCGAGGCGTCGAGGAGTCACGTCTGGCCGAGGACGTCGCGCACGTGCTCGGCCACGACCACCTCGTGGAGACGCGCGTCGTCGCGGGCAAGCGGCGCGCGGTCCTCGCCGAGGAGAGCCGATCGGCCGACCTCATCGTCATCGATGCCGGCCGCTCCACCGAGGTCGGGACGCGCTGGCTCGGCAGCCGGCTCGCACGGGCTTCGCACTGCCCCGTCGTCGTCGTGCCGCCCGCGCTGGGTGGTCGCGGCTCGAGTGCGTTCGGCGCTGCCGCCAGTCGGTTGGGCCACTCGGTCGAGCGCGCTGCAGGGACTGCCGGCAGGCCGGGCTTCCAGCACCCGCCGTCGCCCTGAGGCTCCGCTCCACACCGAGGTCGTATGCCGTGTGGCCCGGTCTCGGGACCCGAATCAGTGTAAATTGCGTGAATTCGGGCCCGAGGCCCGTGCGGCATGCCTAGAGTCTCCGGCGACAGGGTCACAGGGGGCGTTGCATGGCAGCAGGACGGTCGGCGCAGCTGCGCGCCGAGGAACTCAGGGCGCAGGCAGCGCAAGCGCGCGTTCGGGCGGACGCCCTGGAACTCGAAGCCGGCGCGTGGGCCGCGGGCGCCGACGGAGAGCGGCGAGTGGCTGCCTTGCTCAACCGCTTGCCCGAGGGGTGGTGTGTCCACCACGATCGCCTGTTGCGGCCGGGCCGCAGCCAGACCAACCTCGACCACATTGTCATCGGCCCCTCGGGCGTCTACCTCGTCGACACGAAGAACTGGGCGGGCGGCACGAGCGTCCACGAGGGCACGGTCTGGCAGCACGCGAGCAGCAGCTCGCCCAAGGGTCGCGAGCTTGACATGGTGAGCCGTTTCGCTGCCGAGATGGAAAAGGGCCTCGGGCTACCCGTCGTGCCGGTGATCGCCCTGGCCGGTCGCCAGTCATCCGCGTTCGATCGACAGCGCGTGCGTGGCGTCGAGATCATCCCTCAGGACGACCTCGTGAGTTGGCTGCTCGCGCAGCCGGCACCGGTCGATCAAGCGGAAGCAGGCATGCTGCTCGCACGACGGGTGGACCACAGGTATCCGTCAGCGGCAGCGGAACCGAGTGTCAGCGACGACGCGACTTCGCTCACGGTCGCCGACATCGTCGGCCCGGACTCGCGCTCCCACGCGAAAGCAAGCCGCGCCCACATCACACCCACGATCCGGCGAACGCCGGTCAACCGCAGGGGTCGTCGCCCGCGGCGCCGTCGCGGCTCGACGATGTCRGCGCTCGTCGGGCTCCTGGCCTTGATGGCCCTGAGCCAGCTCGGACCACGCCTCCTCCCGCAGCTACTCAGCCTGTCGACTTCTGGTTCGCCGTCGCCCCTCGTCGGGCCGGGACGGACTCCGCCGCCGCCGACCGTGAAGCAATGCCACGCCCTCGCTACGGCCACCATCCAGAGGATCACCGGCTCGAAGACGGTCTTGGAGAAGCCCCAGATCGGGGACGACAGATGCACGTGGTGGCTGTCCAAGCCGAGGTACTCGACGCAGGCTGCGGACCTGACGGTGGAGACGGGGCAGACCGTTCGGGTGCAACTTGCCGCGACCGGTCTGACGGCGTCGAGAATCGACGTGACGCCAGGCGAGGTTTCGGCATGGCTGCCCAAGAACACGTCCGTCGGCGACAGCAGGACCAAGAGCCGTGCGCGTCAGCCTTTCGTGATCACGCTTCGGTTCGCGTATCCGCCTGGTGCAAGCCAGCAGGAAGCGCGAGCTGTCGAGGCGCTGCCGAGATGAAGGTGACCGGGTTGGCCGAGGCGCTGCTCACCGTGTTGCCGGCGGACCGCACGATGTGACTGACGGCGGGTCACGTGTGGGTCAGTGGACGAGCATGACCGGACAGGTCGCGTCATGGATGATCCGGTAGGGCGGGGTCCCGGCCAGGACTGCACCGACCCCGCCCCCGTGGGGAGCCCCGATGACGAGCAGCCCGCACTCGCGGCTCGTCCCGGTGAGCGCCTCGACCGGGTCTCCGTAGAGCGTCTGTGTCGCGACCGTCATGTCCGGGTGGGTCAGGCCCAGGGTGGCGACGGCATACGGACTCGACTGGGGCTCGGCGCGGCCGGCGGGACCGGCTGCGGACTGCGGCAGGACGGTCACGAGGCGTAGCAGCGCGGAGCAACCGACAGCGATCCTCGCTGCAGCAGAGACGATCCGCTCCATCCTGTTCGCGTGGGCGTCACCCGTGCCGGGGGTCAGGGCGCAGACGACCTCGCACTCCGGCCCCGGCACGGGGACGTCGCGGCGAGCGCCGGGAGCGGAGTGCCCGAGGTCGTGGAGGACGACCACCGGCGAGTAGGCGCGGGCGGCCACCGCGGACGAGACGGAGCCGATGAGCGCGCTTCGGGTCCTGCCTCGCCCCCGCGTGCCGAGGATGACGAGGTCCGCTGTCATCGACTCGTCGACCAGCTCGCCCACCGGACCCCCGAAGGCATGCACCGCCCGGACCCGCGACCGAGCCAGTGGGCGACCGGGCCAGGTCGACGGACCGCCGACCATCGTCGCGGCCACCCTCTCGAGCGACGGGCTCAACGGTCGCAACGCGGAACCTCGACGTCTGGGCACGACGTCCAGGTCGACGGCGTGAACGATCTTGAGGCCGTCGCCGAGAGCGCGGGAAACGGCTGCGGCCCAGACGAGGGCTCGCTGGGAAGCTGCCGACCCGTCGTAGCCCACGACCACCTGACCATCGGCGAAGCTGGGAGTGTGCATCGCAAACCTTGTGGTGCCAGTCGAATCGGGCAGAGCTCAGGATCAGTGGATGACCATGACCGGGCACGGAGCGTCGTGCATCACACGATGGCTGACCGACCCGAGGAGCGTCCCCGTGAAGCCGCCGTGGCCGCGCGAGCCCATGACGACGAGGCCGGCACTGACGTCGACCGCGTAGGCAGCGATCGCCGCGCCGGCGCCGCCGCCGAGGACGTTCGTGTGAACGTCGAGGCCGGGGTGTGCCCGGCGCGCGTCGTCCGCGGCGTGTCGCAGCGTGTCGCCGACGTGACGGTGCATGTCGTCGATCATCTCCTCACGTCCGACGATCGTGTCGGACTCCGGCCACGCCTCCAGACCACCGACGTTGTCGACCGCCACGACGTGCAGGGGGGCCTGCGCGGCGGCGGCGACTTGGACGGCGGTCTCGAGCGCCTTCTGGGAGCTCTTCGAGTCGTCGAAGCCCATGACGACCGGATGCGAGGGGCCGGCGTGGACGACCGTGTCGCCACGGACCACCACCGCGGGGCAGTGGGCGTGCGCGGTCACGGCATACGAGGTCGAGCCGAGCAGGCCACCCGAGATGGCGCCGTGCCCGCGCGAGCCCGTCACGACGAGATCGGCCTGGGACGAGGCGTCGACGAGCACCGCGGCTGCGCTCCCGATGACGCTGAGCGGGCGGACCTCGTCTCGGTCCAACGTCTTGACAGCGATCTCGATGGCCTCGGCCAGCACTCCGCGGGCCATCTCGTCGTAGGTGTGCGCCTGCACTCCCGGGTCGTAGGCGCGGAAGGTCGGTGTCATGTTCAGGCCGACGCAGTGCAGCAGGGTGAGGGGGCGCTCATCGCGCTTCGCGGTCTCGACGGCCCAGTCGAGGGCCAG
The DNA here is from genome assembly GCF_056400505.1 of Terrabacter sp. P5_B1. Taxonomy (NCBI): domain Bacteria; kingdom Bacillati; phylum Actinomycetota; class Actinomycetes; order Micrococcales; family Intrasporangiaceae; genus Terrabacter; species Terrabacter sp. P5_B1. The sequence goes on along the minus strand of NZ_JBFULD010000006.1, from coordinate 26,725 downwards.
TCGCGATCCCGGGGACCCGTCGTAGCCCACGACGATCCCGTGGCTCATGGTCTCGTTCGCCCCGCTGACTGCGGCGTTCATCGCTCTCCCCTTCCCGTGCGGTCGGGGCGCCTGCTCCGGCCCCTTCCATCGTCCCGCGTCGCGGCGCGTCCGGGAGCGACTTGTGACAGCGCAGACAGGCCGATGGCGGGGCCACGCTCATGCCCCGCCATCGGATCGGCGTCTCCGGGTGTCAGCCGGCGTCAGTCTGCGTCAGCCGGTGTCCAGCCGTCTCAGCTCGGTGTCACTTGCCGATGAGCACACTCACCGACGTGTTGTCGGAGCACTCTGGGATCTCGCGGATGGCCCACCGGCCGCGAAGCCCGTTGCCGGCGAAGTTGGACTCGGCGTCGCGGTGCTCGACCTCACCCTCCGAGGCCGTCCACCCGCGGGTCGAGTAGGCGCGCTGCATGTCGGCGAGCGTCTGCGTGAACGGCTTGGAGGAGACGGCGGTGACGACGGTCCGTCCCGCGCTCCGGGCCTCGACACCGGTCACGACGTACCCGTCGGGCACGGCCGCCTGCGCCGGGAAGGAGGCCGGCAGGTTCACCGGCTTCGCATCCTTGGCGCACACCACGGCCGCCGACGTCGCACTCGAGCCGGGCGCCGCCATCGCAGCCTCCATCTCGTCCGCGCCGCACCCGCCGAGAGCGACACCCGCCCCGAGCGCGGTCGCGACGAGGAGAGCCGCACGTGCTGTGGCTGCCCGGGTCGGCCTGCTCACCGGGTCACCTGGGTCTGCCGGCGGTTGTCGGACTCGTTCGACTCGCGGATGCGTCCGTCCGGGTCGGCGACGACGACCACCGTGTGAGTGCCCTTGCCGAGCCGCACCCCGGGGAAGGCGACAGCCGTCGACGCGCCGGCCGCGACGTCGACCGGCGCAGCCGTGGCGACGTTGACGCCGTCGACGAGGAGCCGGGTCGTGACCCCTCGCGCCGTCGCCTTGCCGGTGTTGGCCACCGTCGTCGATGTGGCGTACAGCCCGCCTGACCTGGTGACGGACATCGTCGTCGGGGTCAGGTTGGGGAGGGCGTCGTAAGCGGCATACAGCGTGTTCCCCGTCTGCTGACGGGCGATGGTGGCGTACGCGTCGAAGTTCTGGGCACCGCCCGGCTGGGCGCAGGCGCCGGTGCAGCCGTCGGCGTAGCCGACCTCGACCCGTCCGGTCCGGTCGACGGTGGCGTCCATGAAGTCGAGCAGGTTGCGATCGTTGCCGCAGGTGGTGCCGCCCGTGCAGATGGAGCCGCGCTGGACCGGGTCGCTCGGCGTCGTGTCGACCGTGGCCCAGCTCTTGCCACCGTCGTAGGTCGTCGAGACGTAGAGGTGCCAGACGCCCTTGAAGCTCGCCGCGTCCTGGTAGTTGCCGGGCGTCGTCGTCCCGATGAAGGCGAACGAGGCGCGGTCGTCGTCACCGGCCACGACGACCGGGAAGACTGTGTTGTGCACGCCGAGGCTCGCCCCGACGTTCTGGTCGTCGGTCCACGTCTTGCCCTTGTCGCGGCTCACTGCGACGCGGGGCGTGCCGTCCGCGGCCTGGTAGCCCATGTAGACGGTGCCCTTGGCGCCGACGCCGACGCTGGGGTCGGAGTCACCGGCCGTGCTGGCCGGGTCCTTGCGGACGGACCAGGTCGTGCCACCGTCCTCCGAGACGGCGACGGCCTGGTTGCCGCCGCACGATTTGTTCGGGACGTAGACGGTGCCGTCGTTCGGCGCGACCTTGACGTGTCCGTGCAGGCCGCCGCAGTCGAGGAGGGAGTACATGGGGATGGCTGGTCCGAAGGTCACGCCGCCGTCGTGGCTCGATGCGCAGTTGGCGTCGGCGATGTCCTGGCTGCAGTAGTAGACGGCGTTCGGGTAGCTCGAGGTGGGGAGGGCGCCGACGCCGTTGGGTGAGTAGCGCCCGCCGCCGACGGTCTGGTGATCGACGCCGGAGTTGAGGCCGCCGCCCTGGCTGGGTGACCACGTCTTGCCCTCGTCGTCCGAGTAGCACATGAGTGAGATCTTGCCCGCGAGCTGGCTCTCGAAGACGCGACCGGTCTTGGCATCGGTGAACCCGATGGGGTCCAGTGACGTCGAGCCGCCCGTGGCGCAGCCGTTGGCGGGCTTGGCCGAGACGTCGGACCACGTGACCTTCGACGGGGTGGCGCTGTCGTCCCACGTGGCCTTGTACGTGTCGTAGAGAGCCTGGTAGAAGGTCGACCCCGTCGGGTGGCTGCTGCCGATCGACGGCTCACCCGCGTCGTGGGCGCGGGCGAACGACGACGGAGCGCCGTACTGGCTGAACGTGGGCGGCGTTGCGGTGCTCGGAGCGGGGTTGGCGGGCACGTCCGTGAGGGTGGYGGTCCCGGTGATGGACTCCCCGAGTGGGGCGTACGGCACGACCCGCACGGTGAAGTCACCGCTCGTCGGGGCGGTGACGATGACCTCGGGGTCCGAGCTCGAGGCGGACGACGCGACGACGGCGCCGCTCGGGTCCAGGAGGTAGACGTCGAAGTCGGCCGCCGCGTTCTGCCAGCCGACCTTGATCGTCAGCTGATGGGTGTCGCCGTAGCCGGCCGGGGTCGCGACGTGCAGCGCGAAGTCGTCGCACAGGTCGGGAGCGCACGTGACGGCGCCCGTCGCCCCCGTGACGTTGGGGGTCACGAAGGGGCCCGAGCCCCATCGGACGGAGGTACTCGTGTCCGACACCGTCCCCGAGGTCGGCGTCGCCGCGAGCGCGGGAGCTGCCACTCCGACAGCGGCCACCAGCGCGGTCGCGGTGAGGAGCGGGAGAGCTCGTGAACGGGTTCTTCTGGGCAAGGTCGGCCGCATGTGCGCAACTCCTGGATCCGGTACAGCAGGACACCCCGAGACATCGGGTCGAATGACCGTCGAGCGACGACAGGCGTCCTCGCTCGACGGCTCAACGAGTCAAGTCCGGGGTGGGCTACGGGCCAGAAGGTCAAGAGTCGGTCAGCAGACGCTGGGAGTCGGCTGGGTGGTGCCCCAGCCCGCGGCGCCGGGTTCGCCGCAAGCCGGCCCGCCCGGGCGAGCAGCCGCCTAGCGTCGACCCATGGAGACACGGACTCGGAGCCCTGGACGGGTTCGGGCCAGCGCTGTCGAGCGGGCCACGCCGAACGATCTGACCACCCTGGCCAGCGACCGCGGGGCCGCGCCGATGAACATCGCCGCGGTGCTCGTCGTCGACGGTGGTTCGCTCCTGGCCGAAGCCCGGGTGGCCCGAGCGATCGACGACGGCGCGGCAGCGGTGCCGCGGCTGCGGGAGCGCCTGCGTCCTGCGCCGTTCCTGTGCGGCCGGCCGTACTGGGTCCGCGACGACGACTACCGCATCGACCGGCATCTGGACTTCAGCCACGTCGACAGCGACGACGCGCTCTGGCAGCTGGCGGGGGATTTCGTGTGCCGCAGGCTCCCCCGCGACCGTCCGCTCTGGGGCGCTCACTGGGTCACCGGCCTGGCGGCCGACCGGGCAGCCCTCGTCCTCGTGGCTCACCACGTCCTCGCCGACGGGATCGGCGGCCTCGCAGTGCTGGCCGCGATCACGGACGCCACGAGCGGGCTGGCGCGTCCAGACCCACTGCCGACCAGCACTGCCCACACGCGACGCGCTCTGGCCGCCGAGGCGTGGGGCTCGCGCCTGGCGGCCGTGGCCTCCGTGCCGTCCCTGGTCGCGCGGGCCCGCTCGGCCGGGGCCGGGATGCGCGACCTGGGCATACGCGGCACCCGCCCCCGCCTCTGCGCGAGGACGTCGCTCAACCGCCCCACCGGGCCGCATCGGCGGATCTCCGTGGTGGAGGTGCGGACGGAGCTGGTGGTCCAAGCCGCCCACCGGCGCGGCGTCACCGTCAACGACATCGTCCTGACCGCCGTTGCCGAGGCGATGGGCGCCACCCTCGCGGAACGCGGCGAACCTGTCGACTCGCTGGTCCTGTCGGTGCCCTACTCGGCGCGCTCGTCGGCGCAGGCCACTCGGCTCGGCAACGAGAGCGGAGTCGTCCCGTTCCGGATCCCGCTCGACGTGGACGTCCAGACCCGGCTCGACGCGGTCGCCTGCATGACGCGCGATCAGCGTTCGCGCCCGCGCGCAGCCTCGGCGGCCCCGCTCGGCATGGCCTTCCGGGGCCTCGCCCGGCTCGGCGCCCTGCAGTGGTTCGTGGACCACCAGAGGCTCGTCAACTCGTTCGTCACGAACGTCCGCGGACCTGCCACGCCCTGGCAGATCTGCGGGCACACCGTCAGCCGTCTGGTACCCGTCGCCGTGACCCCCGGAAACGTCGCGGTCACCTTCGACGTCATGTCGTATGCCGGGACGCTGGGCATCACCGTCGTCACCGATCCCGACGTGGTGCCCGACGACACTCCGCTCACGGCGCACCTTCTAGCGGGGCTCGCCTCAGTCGTCGAGTGAGCCGTCGGAACGGTCAGCCGGCGGACCGGTCCACCGCAGAGGCAGCCGCCAGGATGGCCGCGGCGGAGACGTCGATGTCGGACTCGGTTGTCGTGGCGTTGGACACCGAGATGCGGATCAGCCGCAGGCCGTGCCACGTCGTGCCCCCGACCCAGCACGTGCCTTCGCGCTGGACGGCGTCGATCACCGCGTCGGTGCGTCCGGGGTCCCCGATGCTGACCAGGACCTGGTTGAGGACGACGTCGTTGTGGATCTTCGCGCCGCCGACCTCGAGGCGAAGGGCCATCCGACGGGCCAGGACGCAGCAACGGTCCACGAGCTCGGCCACGCCGTCCGAGCCGAGCTCACGCAGCGCGGCCCACACCGCGAATCCCCTTGCCCTTCTGGATGACTCGGGCGTGAGATCGCCCAAGACGGGGTCGGAGACGGAGCCTGACCCGGTGAGGTACGCGGCGGCATACGACATCGTTGCCGCATGCAGCGGCGCGTCCGCACAGAACGCGAGACCGCAGTCGTAGGGGACGTTGAGCCACTTGTGGGCGTCCGTACCCCACGAGTCGGCGAGCTCGACGCCGTCGACGAGACGGGCAGTCCGAGGGCTCGCCGCCGCCCACAGTCCGAAGGCGCCGTCGACATGGACCCACGCTCCCCGGTCATGGGCCACGGTCGTCGCCGTCCGGAGGTCGTCACAGGCGCCGGTGTTCACGTTGCCCGCCTGGAGGCAGACGATGAGCGGCCCGGGGAGAGAGTCGAGGGCTGCGCGGAGACGGTCGACGTCCATGGCGCCCTGAGCGGTTGCTGCGACGGGTTCGATGCTGCTCGTGCCGAAACCGAGCAGCCGGGCGGCGCGGTCGATCGTCGCATGCCGCTCCTCGCTCGCGACCACGGCGACTCGCGGTGCCCCGAAGAGGCCGTCGCGCGCCACGTCCCAACCGGCGTCAGCAAGCACGCGCTGACGTCCGACCGCGAGGCCGACGGTGTTGGCGGCCTGAGCGCCGGTGACGAAGCCGACCGATGCCGACCCGGGCAGCCCCAGCAGCTGCTTCGTCCACGTGGCGGCGGTACGCTCCGCGGCCGCGGCCGCTGGTGACAGGACCTCGTTGTACGCACACTGGTCCCAGCCGGCGGCGAGCATGTCGGCCGCACTCGCAGCAGGCGACGAGCCTCCGATGACGAACCCGAAGAACCGGGGTCCGACTGTACCGACGAGGCCGGGTCCCGCCGCAGCGATGAGGTCGTCGACGACGCGACGTGGATCGGTCGGCTCCGTCGGCAGTCGGCCGCCGAAGGCTGCCTCCAGCGAAGCTCGGTCGGACGATGGCTGCACCGGTCGGTCTGCGACGGTGGCTCGGTGGCGGGCGCCCTCGACAGCGGCTTGCGTGAAGAGCTGATGCAGGTCGACGTCCATCTCCCGCACGCTCCTCCCCAGCGTGGGGCATGCGCAAGAGGACGGCCTGCCCTGGGCCGGCGAGGTCGAGCCGGGTCGCCAGCACCGCGGCGAAGGTGAATCTCCCCGGCGACCCTTGATCCTGCGTCGAACAGGTGTTCTAATTGACTATGGGCGGGACAGGGGTAGTAGGCGACACGACGTTGCTCGGCGCCGCCCACATGAGCGAGGCGGTCGTCGACCTCGACAGTCTCGCCGGTCTGTTCCGGACCCGCGCAGAGACCCACATCCCGGTCCGGCAGCGCGACCTCCCGCCGCTCGAGCGCACCCTGCGCAAGCACGTGGCCGAGTCCCTGCTCACCCACGTGATGCCAGCACTCGTCCGCGAGCTGCTCGAGGCCGTCGCCGACGATCTGACACCCACGGCGCCCGACGAGGCTCGGTCAGAGCTCGAGGCCGAGGCTGACGCGGAGCTGCGGGTAGTCGAGTCGGTCGAGCGCTGCAAGGCGGTTCTGGACGCCGTCGGCCTGGAGGCGCTGGCCCGCCTGCGCTCCACCATCGAGTCGAGCGAGCTGGCGCGCTTCGCCGAGCTCGACCGGACGAGGCCGGCTGGATGGATCGATGCCGACGAGCTGACGGCCTTGGAGGTCTGCACGGCAACGGGGCTCGGCACGCACGACGTTCGCGCGCGCCTCGCCCTCGCCACCGCCCCCACGCCGGGTGCCGCATCGTTGCGGGGTCGCCTCCAGCGAGGTGCCGTGAGTCTCTACCGGGCCTGCACCATCCACGCCGAGATCGCCACGTTGCCGGTCGAGTGCGGCCCTGACGTCGTCGACGCCGTCCTGCGGCCCAAGGACGGTGCGCCGCCCTCCCCCACTCTCTTCCGTCAGCGACTGACCCGCGCCTGCCTGGCAGCCGACCGCGAAGCCGCCGACCGCCGACGCAGGGCACGCCGCCGTCGTGGTGCTCACGCGCAGATCGACCGCGACGGCCTCGGGGCGCTCAACCTCGTCAACGACGCAGACAAGGTCATCGCCGCCATGGAGCGCGTCGACGCCATTGCCCGCGCCGCCCGACAGGCAGGCGATCCCCGCGACCTGGACTCGCTGCGTGCCGACGTCATCACCGACATCCTCATGTTCGGCTGGCCCGAGAGCGCCGCCGTACCCTGTCCGGCTCCGGGCTCGCCGGCCGGGCGCGACGACGCATCCCGACGGATGGGTGAGTGGTTCACCCGTCTCGGGCGCCGGCCTGCCGCCCGCATCACGCTCGTCGTCCCGTGGACGACGGCAGTCGGCCTCACCGGCGCGCCGTGTGAAGTCGTCGGCCACGGATGGGTCACCGCTGATCACGCCCGTCGGATCATGCTCCACGACGACTCGACGTGGCGCCGCCTCCTCGTCGACGCCGGCACCGGGGGCGCCCTGCACGTCGAGACCCGCGCCTACCGGCCGACTGCGGCGATGCGCGCGCACGTCGAGGCCGTCGACGGCACCTGTCGCGCGCCGGGCTGCACGGTGCCGGCCGCTCGGTGCGACCTCGACCACGACATCCCATGGCCACACGGCCCGACGGAGGTCGCGAACCTGACCAGCAAGCACCGGGCGCACCACAACCTGCACACCAACGGGCACTGGTTCGTGCGCCGCGACGGCGATCGAGTCCGTTGGCGCACCAAGGCCGCTCGCATCTACGACACCCACCCGAAGGACTGGCTCGAGGCGGTCCGCGACCAAGCGAGGGCGCTCTCCGCCCGGTCGGACACTACGTCACGGTCGAGGTCTCTCGGGGACGATCCCCCGCCTTTCTGAGCAGCGTCCCCGGCCGGACCACCACGGACGTCAGGAGGCCGCCGAGAGCGGTTCGGGGAGCCTGAACACACCATCGGCGGTCGCGAGGTAGTAGCCGAGCAGGTCGACCTTGTGGTCGGCACACCGGTCGATGGTCAGCTGGTGCCATGCCCGATCGGTGTCGCTCGGCGCCGTCCCATGCCGTCGCCCGCGGCCGATGAGGACCGCACCGTGCTTCTCGGCGACGAGCGGCAACAGCATGTCGAGCAGCTGGGCGAAACCGCTGAGATCGGCGTCGGGCGGCACGTCATGCAGCACGACCGGCTGGATGCCTCGGTCCTCGGAGTCGCAGATCATCAGGGCGACGCACCCGGTCGCCCGGTCCGCATCGCTGATGATGAGGTCGATGACGTCCGCGGCGACGCGTCGGTTGGTCAGGGGGATCTCACTGGCCCGAGGTGGCAGGTCTTCGAAGGTCATGACCGCCATGGTCGTCCCGTGAGCCACCGGCCCGTCGAAGTTGTCCCCAAGCCGCTCGACCTTCGACGACGAGGATCAGCCGATGCCGAGCCGATGGGCCACCTGGTCGCCGCCGATCTCGCGGATGAAGCCCGGATCGCCGACCACGACCAGCTCGTCGGTGGCACGGGACATGCCTACGTAGAGCATCTCGCGGGCGCGGTCGGTGGTCTTCGCGTTGACGCAGAGCACGACCGCCCGACGCTCGAGGCCCTTGCAACCGAGGACGTGGCCGTAGAAGACATCGTCGTTGTCCCAGAAGGACCGCCAGTAGCCGACATGACCGTCTGCCTCCTGCCGTTCGACCTGCGCCGGGTGTCGTGACCCCATGGTGAGCAGCGCCACGTGTTGCGGCTGCCAGCCACCCTCGAGGAGCAGGTCCACCTGGTCGTCGGAGCTGCTGATCGCGGCCTCCCGTTCGCAGGGCACGAATTGGACCTCGGCGCCCGGTCCCCCGCGCAGGTGCATCCGCATGGGGGCGAGCGGCCCGAACGCCCGAGCGATCTGCTGGGTGTTGCGCAGGTTGTGGTCCAGCACGAGCGGGACGAGCGGCACCGGGGGCTGGCCGAATCGGGCGAAGATCCGCTGGTTCTCGTCCGAGTAGACGTAGAGACCACCCTCGTCCTCGTCACGGAGCGCCTTCATGAGCGGGTGCCACCAGTGGTCAGCGAAGTCCTGCGCCTCGTCGACGATGACGGCATCGAACTTCATGCCGTCAGACAGGCCCGCGGCGATCTCGGCCATCCGGGCCGCGAGATCCCGCTCCCAGAAGTCGGCGTCGTTCCGGTCGTGCGATGCCGTGTCGATGCCCCACTCGTTCGCGAGATCCTCGAACGACCCCACGAACGCGGGCCGGTGCTGGCGCGGCACCCCGGCGAGCTGTCGCTTGAAGTACTGCGAGAGCCCGATCGAGTAGCAGACGAGGGCGACACGCTGCGCCTTGCGATCGCCCTGCCCGCGGGTGAGGTCCTTGGCCTGGGTCAGGGCCAGAATCGTCTTTCCGCTGCCGGCTCCCCCGCGGATCTCCATGCGCTTGATGAGCCTCGTGACCGACAACAGGGTCGCCTGCTCCTGCGTGAGTCGGTCAGCAGCCGCCTCCCGCTCATCGGCCTCGCCGGCCAGGTCGTACACGGGAAAGCTCCGACCGGTGAGGATCTCGAGGATGAGCTCGACGTCCTCGGCGTTCGGCACGCGCTGGGTGTTCTCCTGCAGCTCGCACACGTCGCGCAGCCGACCCGCGAGGTCCCTGAGGTCGCCCCGGCCGCTGATCATCCAGCGAGGACAGTCGCGTGTCGCGAAGTCGTCCGCCACGTCGGTGTACGGCACCACGATCGCGTGTCCCCACCGCACCCGGCTGTGTCGTGCCTTCCACCGGGGATCGCCCTCGACGAACGCGCGCAGGGCGTACTTGCCGTCGCGACACTGGTCGACCGGACGGATGCGKCTGCGACGCGTGCCGCCGCCGGTCCACCACCGTCCCTGCGGGTCGACCGAGACGCTGCCGCCCTTGACCTCCACGACCACGACGCCGACCCCCGGCATGATCACGACGACGTCGAGCTCGTGGTCCTTCAGGGCCGACGTCAGGCGGACGTTCGGGATGAGGACGGTGTCGTCCGTTGCCGCGCGACACAGTTGCTCCCACACCACGCGCTCCGACTCGTGCGCGAAGCGCGGCGTCTCCCCCACCAGCCTGACCATGGCGCGACCGTAGCCGCTCGGGTGAGGCAAGAGGGCGTATGCCGTCCGGCGCGTCCCAGCGGATCGCGGCGGACGGCATACGCCCTCGGGGGTGATGCCCAGCTCTGCGAGCGAGCGTCAGGCGACGCGCTGCTGCGGCGCAGTCTCCTTCGTCTTGCCCGGGTCCTTCTCGACGATGTCTCCGAGGACGTCGTCGATCTTCGTCATGAGCTCGGGCTCGAGCTTCACGCCGGCGGCCTTGACGTTCTCGGCGACCTGCTCCGGGCGCGAAGCGCCCACGAGGGCCGCGGCGACATTCGGGTTCTGGAGCACCCAGGCGACGGCGAGCTGCGCCATCGTCAGACCCGCCTCATCGGCGATCGGCTTGAGGTTCTGCACCCGGGTCAGCACGTCGTCGTTCATGAACCGCTTGATCATGTCGGCGCCGCCCTTCTCATCGGCGGCGCGCGAGCCCTCAGGCGGCTGCTGGCCGGGCTGGTACTTGCCCGTCAGCACGCCCTGCGCGATGGGGCTCCACACGATCTGGCTGACGCCGAGCTCCTCGCACGTCGGGACGACCTCGTCCTCGATGACGCGCCAGAGCATGGAGTACTGCGGCTGGCTCGAGATGAGCTGGAAGCCGAGCTGCTTTGCGAGAGTGACGCCCTCGCGGATCTGGTCGGCCGTCCACTCGCTCACGCCGATGTAGAGCGCCTTGCCCTGGCGGACGATGTCGGCGAAGGCCTGCATCGTCTCCTCGAGCGGTGTCTCGGTGTCGTAACGGTGGGCCTGGTAGAGGTCGACGTAGTCGGTCTGGAGGCGCGCGAGCGAGCCGTTGATCGACTCCATGATGTGCTTGCGCGACAGCCCGGTGTCGTTCTTGCCGCCCGGGCCGGTGGGCCAGTAGACCTTCGTGAAGATCTCGAGGCTCTCGCGCCGTTCGCCCTTGAGGGCCTCGCCGAGCACGCTCTCGGCCTTGGTGTTGGCGTAGACGTCTGCCGTGTCGAAGGTGCTGATGCCGGCATCGAGCGCGGCGCGGACGCACTTGGTGGCCACGTCGTTCTCGACCTGTGAGCCGTGGGTGAGCCAGTTGCCGTAGGTGATCTCGGAGATCTTGAGTCCGCTGTTGCCGAGGTATCGGAAGTTCATCCTTCTACCGTATGCCGCCCTGCCGACAGCGCCAGAGGCGCCCGGTCGCCTGGTGAGACGGGACGAATCGGGCGTGGCAGGAACTGTGGGGGCGGGTAAGAACGTTGTTCGAGGACCGGTGCCAAGACCGCCGGTCACGACGGAATCTTCATCCTGACTTGAATGTTGATTCGCACGAGGAATGCGTGGGCACCGTGCTCATGCCCGGACCAGGAAGGGGGTGCACCATGAGGCGAAGGAAGTATGAGGAGTTCGAAGAGGACAACGGAACCATGCTGCGCTACGCCCGCCACRACAACGGTGGCGGATTCGTCGAGTCGCACGCCCACGTCGCCCCGACGGCCTTCGTCGGCGAGCACGCCTACGTCGACCGGGGAGCGGTCGTCGGAGAGGGCGCCCGCATCGCCAGCGGCGGCTGGATCGACCGCGGTGCGGTCGTCCACGACGGAGCCAGCATCGGCACCACCGCGCACGTCGCTCCGGGCGCGGTGATCGGCCGCGACGCCCGGATCGGCGCTCGCGCCAAGATCGGCGCCGACGCGCACGTCTGGGACGGGGCGCGCGTCGACAGCGACGACGTCATCCGCGCGGGATCTGTCGTGCGCTCGAGCTCCCCACGCCGCCACGCGGCCTGAGTTCCCCCGGGTCTCAGCGGGTTGCCGCGTGCGCGAGGTCGCGCACGGAGCTGCACGGCAGCCAGGGGTATGCCGCATGAGCGGTTGRYGCGTCGAAGCGCAGGTCGGCACGATCCATGGCCAGGCTCGTGCGGGCCAGCCGGGCCAACGACGGCCGCACGGGTCGAGCGGCTTGGCCCATGACCTGCAGCGCCCGACGCGGTAGGTGACGTGCAGCGACGTTCGGCCGGACCAGCCCGGCGAGCTCGTTCAGGGTGAGGTCGTCCGGTCCGCCGACCTCGATCACCTGCCCGCGCAGGGTGGCGTCCGTCGCCGCACGGGCGACGGCGACAGCGACGTCCTCGACGCTGACGAAGTTGATGGGGTTGTTCCCGTCGCCGAAGACCTGCGGCCCCTTGCCACCCTGCGCCGTCTCGGCGAGCATCTCGATCCACATCTCCGCGAAGGCCGATGCCCGCACGATGGTCCAGCCGACGCCGCTCGCTCGAAGGTGCTGCTCGGCTGCCCACTTCATCCGGTGGAGCTCGATCGGGTGGTGCGCCGAGGCGTCGACGAGGGAGACGAGGACGACGTCGGCCCTGCGCGTCCTCGATGCCTCGATGAGGGCGATGTTGCCGTCGCGGTCGACCTCTGCCGGCGACTCTCCCGCGGCCGGCGACATGCCGTGTGCCGCGGCCACGACCCTGTCGACGCCGTTGAGCGCGGGCGCCAGGGTCGACGGGTCGCGCAGGTCGGCAGCGACGAACTCCGCCCCCGGGACCGCGGCGCTCGGCGCCGACCTCGCAACGACTCGGACCTGCTCACCTGCCTCGACGAGGCGTGCCGAGACGAGACGACCGAGGCGGCCGGTGCCGCCGATGACCGCGATCATGGCCATGGTCCTTCCGGGACTGCCCCTTGGCGAGGGACACGCGGCGCGGGTGGAACTCGCGTCCCTCTCAGGCTGCCACCGGACGGCATACGCGGTCAGCCGGTTGATTCGATCCGCTGCTCTCGTGCGCCTCCGGGCACCCGCCGACGTATGCCGTTCAGCCGGGCGACCGGGTCAGGGCGAGGAACTCGGCGCGGGATCGGGAGTCCTCACGAAGGACTCCGAGCAGGCTGGACGTGATGGTCGTCGTCCCGGGAGCCTGCACGCCCCGGAGGGTCATGCACAGGTGCTCGGCCTCGATGACCACGCCGACACCGACGGGCGAGAGCTGGGCGCTCAACCAGTCGGCCACCTGGACCGTCAGCCTCTCCTGCACCTGCGGGCGCGAAGCGAAGTGTTCGAGGACTCGAGCCAGCTTCGAGAGCCCGAGGATGCGCGTGCCCGGAAGGTAGCCGATGTGGGCGGTCCCGACGAACGGCAGCATGTGGTGCTCGCACAGCGATCGGAGCGGGATGCTTCTCGCGACGATGAGCTCGTCGTAGCCGCCGTCGTTCGGGAACGTCGTCAGGTGGAAGGGTCTGGGACTCATCAGCTCCCCCAGGGCAGCCGCCATCCGTTCCGGAGTGCGGGCGAGGGACTCGTTGTCGAGGTCGACGCCCAAGGCCTCCAGCAGGATGCGCGCTCCGGCCGCTGCGCGTTCGAGGTCCGGTTCCAGGACGGGGCCGGTGCCCGACCACGACGTGCGCGTGCGGTGATGCGTCGGGGCCGTGGCCTCTGGCCGGAAGAGTGACGGGTTCACGGGATGGGTCCTTCCTGGGGTGCGGGCACTCGGGTGGGGTGGGGTGGCGCGTGATGGGTGTGCAGCGCGAGGACGCTCGCGTCGAGTGGGTCGCCTCGCGCCTCGAGCCAGCCCTTGGTGCTCTCACGCGCCCGAGCCATGAGTTCCGACGTCTGGGTGAGGTCAGCCGGCGAGACGGTCAGCGGGCACAGCGGGGGGACGACGTGCAGCTGCGCCACACCGGCATACCCCCGGACCTGGGCGATGAGCTGGCGGTGCAGCAGCAGGCTGAGGGAGCTCAGGGCGATGCCGAGCGCCGTCCTCGGTGGGGTCCCGGCGCAGGGGTAGCCGGCGGGCAGCAGGTAGATGTCCGTCACGCCGGGAGCCGCCGTGTGCGCCAGGACGTCAAGCTCGCCGATCGCGCCGTCGACGAGTGTCCGGCCGTCCCGGACCACCGGTGGCAGCACGCCGGGTACCGCCGCGCTCGCACGGACGGCGCTGACCGACGGGCCGGCGCCCAGGACCAGCCCCTTCCCGGTGACGAGGTCGGTGGCCGTGACCTCCACCGGGATGCGTGCCTGCTGGAGCGTCTCGTAGCCGAGGTGGCGCTGCAGGAGCCTCTCGAGTCCCGTCCCCGGGAACATCGACGGCTGGCCGCCGCGCATGGCGCCGAACCAGCGTCGTGGGTCGAACGGGAAGACGTCGTGGCGCCGCATGTCCCGCCACAGCCGGGCGAGCGCCTCCAGCCGCTGGCCCGCCGACGTGGTGCTGGCGTTGCCGGTCCCGCTCGGGCCACCCGGGCCGGCGAGGTAGGCGGCGTTCACCGCTCCGACGGACGTGCCGACGAGCAGGTCGGGCTCGACCCCGCGCTCGTGCAGGGCGGCCAGCATGCCGACCTGCACGGCGCCGAGACTGCCGCCGCCCGTCAGCACGAACGCCGTGGTCACGACTCAGCCCCGGCGCAGCGGCCACAGCAGGGGCCGCGGGTCGAAGCGGGTGGCCAGCCGTTGCAGCGCCACTGCCGCGAGCAGCAGCCCGAAGTCACGCAGCGCCACGTCGTAGAAGCCGGGGAGCAGGAGCAGGTTGACGATGATGCCGCCGAGCCACGCGGCCACGACGAGGGCGCCGAGGCGAGGGTGGAACGCGACGACGAGGCCGGCAACGACCTCGACGACGCCCACGGCATACATGGCCCGGTGGGGCGTGACGGGCAGTGGCCGCGAGAGGACGGGCGCGAGGTACTGGTCCCAGTGGACGAGGATGTTGGTGAACTTGTCGAGTCCGAAGACGATCGGCGCGGCCACGAAGGCCGTCCGCAGAATCGCGTACGCCTGGCGTGCCGGGTCGCTCCCCTGCGGTCGGGTGCGCGCCTGGCTCTCGAGGGTCGAGTGGTGGCTTCCGATGGTGGCCATGTGTCCTCCTGGACGGGTGACGCGGTGTCCGACCGGCCGCTCTCCAGGACATCGGCGCGCGGCGGTGGGACGCTGACGGAGTGTTAGTGCGGTCAGGGAACACAGGTCTTACCGACGGTGCGAGGGCCGCCGGTAAGACGAGAGACGCTCGCGGCGGCAAACAGGACATGATCATCGACCAGTTCCGTCCCCACGCCTCCCCAGCGCCCTGCCGCTCGCCAGGACCCCCGCTCGACGTCGTCGAGTGGCGCTGGTGCCGGTTGCGCGAGGCCGGGTTCCCGGCTGCCCTGGCCAGGTCGCTGGCCGGCAAGCACATCGACCTGCACGCCCTGCTCGAGCTCGTCGACGCCGGCTGCCCGCCCGAGCTCGCGGCGCGGATCCTCGCGCCGCTCGACGATGTCGATGTCGACGTCGACGTCGACGTGGATGTCGCCGTGGGTGTCGACGTGGATGTCCACGTCGACGAGCCGCGGGCGAGCCGATGACGACCGTGCGAAGGGACGACCCAACCCCCGTCACGGCTCGGTCATCGTCGGACGCGGACTCCCCTGCCGGGATCGGTGAAGCGGACCCGCTGGACTGGGTCACCGCACTCGGCGGCACGGGTCCCGACCAGGTGACGGCACTGCGCGAGCTCCACGCGCTGATGATCCGCGCGGCCGCTCACCAGGTGTGGCGCATGCGGGCCGCGTTGCCAGACCCCTCGCCCGGCGCGGTCGACGTCATCGTCAACCAGGCGGCGGACGAGGCCATGACCGCGCTCCTCGGCAAGCTGCACACCTTCCAGGGCAGGAGCCGCTTCACGACGTGGGCGTTCAAGTTCGCCATCCTCCAGGCGGCGACCGAGGTTCGGCGCCTGCAGTGGCAGCACCGCGAGGTCGAGCTGCGCGACCTCGAGCAGCCGTCACCTGGGCACGACGGTCCTGAGCTGTCCGCGGAAGGCACGGACCTCGCGGGCGCTGTGGCCCGGGCGATGAGGCGGGTCCTCACGCCCTACCAGCGACGCATCGCGGTCGCGCTCCTCGTCGATGCAGTCCCCATCGACGTCCTCGCCGAACGGCTCGGCACCAGCCGCGGAGCCCTCTACAAGACTCTCCACGACGTGCGTGTCCGCCTCCGGCGCGAGCTCACCGCCAAGGGCTATCTCCCTGCGTCACAGGCACACTCACCCCGGACACCCCGGACCGATCACGACCCCTCCCCTACCCCCTCGGCAGGCACGCGATGAGCCAGACACCCCGACCCCGACCCGTTGCGCTGACCGAGCAGGCGGTCGAGTCGCTCCTGCAGGACACGACACCCTGGCTCTCGTGCGAGGAGTGCTTCGAGCGGATGGACACGTATGCGGAGGCGTCGGTCCACGACCCGCAGCACCGCGACGAGGCGATGACCACGCACCTGCGCGGGTGCTCCGCCTGCGACGAGGAGGCACGGTCGCTCATCGACCTCTTGAGAGGGCGGTGACGACCCGATCCGGTCACCAGCGGGTGTGGACGTGCTCCCGGATCTCCTCGTCGKAGGTGTCCCGCAGCCCGTCGAGGACGTCGTCGCCGAGCGGGTCGAGCGTGTTCTCGTCGTACCTGCCCGACAGCAGCCCGCTCGCGAGCGGCACGCGAGCGATGATCCCGACCCCCGACGCTGCGGTCGGACCAGGCGCCGAGCGCGTCGATCGTGAACGCCTCCGCCGCGTGGAGGACGGCCAGGGCATCGGACTCGTCGACGTGACCTCAGTCGGCGCCGAGCTGCCTGCAGCCCAGACCGACGACAGACCTGACGACCGGTGCGACCCAGCTGACGTGTCTGCAGGGTCAGAGCCTGGGCGGGCCTGCCACCCGGCGAACGGCCGCGGCCACTGCAGGTGCCACGGTGGCGTCGAAGACGCTCGGGATGATGAAGCTCGCGTTGAGCTCGTCGGGCTGGACCGAGTCGGCGATCGCGGAGGCAGCCGCGACCATCATCGCGTCGGTGATCTCGGAGACGTGGGCGTCGAGCAGACCGCGGAAGAAGCCCGGGAAGACGAGCACGTTGTTGATCTGGTTGGGTGCGTCGGAACGACCGGTCGCCACGACCGCCGCGTGCTCGCTCGCGGCGATCGGGTCGACCTCCGGGACCGGGTTGGCGAGGGCGAAGACGATCGCGTTCGGCGCCATCGTCGCGATGTCGTCGCCGGTGAGCAGGTCTGGCGCGGAGACGCCGATGAAGACGTCTGCGCCGACGAGGACCTCCTTGAGGGTGCCGCTCTGGCGGTGGGGGTTGGTGTGGTCGGCGATCCACTGGCGGAAGGGCTCCATCCCCTCGGTGGAGTTGTGGACCGCACCGGTGCGACCGCACGCCACGATGTCGCGCGCGCCCTGGGTGAGCAGGAGGCGGATCACGGCATGGCCGGCCGCACCGACGCCGGAGACGACGATGCGCACGTCGTCGATGGACTTGTTGACGACCCGGAGCGCGTTCTTCAGGGCCGCGAGGACGACGATCGCCGTGCCGTGCTGGTCGTCGTGGAACACGGGGATGTCGAGCAGCTCCCGCAGGCGAGCCTCGATCTCGAAACACCTGGGCGCAGAGATGTCCTCGAGGTTGATGCCGCCGTAGACGGGCGCGATCGCGCGCACCGTGTCGACGATGGCATCCGAGTCCTGGGTGTCGAGGCAGACGGGCCACGCGTCGACGCCGCCGAACTGCTTGAAGAGCGCCGCCTTGCCCTCCATGACCGGGAGGGCTGCGAGCGGGCCGATGTTGCCCAGACCCAGCACGGCCGACCCGTCGGTGACGACGGCGACGGTGTTGCGCTTGATGGTCAGGCGGCGGGCATCCTCGGGGTGCTCCGCGATGGCCCGACAGATGCGCGCCACCCCCGGCGTGTAGGCGCGCGAGAGGTCGTCACGGTGCTTGAGCGGCACCTTGGGGTTGACCTCGATCTTGCCGCCGAGGTGGAGCAGGAAGGTCTGGTCACTGACCTTGCGCACCACCGCACCTGGGATGGCCGCGATGGCGTCGGTGATGAGCAGTGCGTGGGCCTCGTCGCTCGTGTCGCAGGTGACGTCGACGACGAGGCGGTCGGTCCGGCTCTCCGCCACGTCGAGCGCGGTGAGGGCGCCACCCGTGGATGCGACGGCTGTCGTGAGGGCCGCGGTCGCGTTGGCGGCGGCAGGAAGCTCGACCCGGATCGTGATCGAGTAGCCAGGACTCGGGGTGGCCATTGACAGTCCTCTCGCGCGACGCAACGTTGTCGATGCCTTCATCCTCCACCCGCGCCAAGGGACCGTGATCAGCAGCGTCCAGCCCGCGAGCACCAGTGCCGCCACCGTCGGGCTCAGGGCGCCCTGGGCTGCCGTGCCGACGCTCGTCAGGGCGATGGCGGCGCCGGCGGGCAGCCAGTGGGCGACGTCCGGGGCCAGGCTGCCGAGGATGCCTGCCTCCATGACCATCACCCAGGTGATGGCGCCGATGATGGCAGCGACGGTGTTGCGCGTGAGCGCGCAAAGGGCCACACCGACGAGGCCGTAGAGGGCGRTGGCCACGGTGGCGCCGATCCACAGCTGGGCGACGTCGACCGGCAGCGAGTGCACCCCACGAGCACGTACATCACCAGGGCCTCGACGTAGGCGATGCCGAACGTGCCGGCGACCGCCGAGACGCACGTGAGCCGGCTGCTGATGAAGCTCGGGGCCCGCGACCGGACCGTCGACCCACCCGGTCACCCGCGACCCGAACGTGCCAGGGTCACGAGGTCGCGCATCCCGGCGTCCGGCAGGTAGGCGCGGCTGAGCGCCAGTCCGATGCGCGGGAGCGCCGCCTCGTCCGGGAAGACGAGGTAGAGCGGTTCGTAGCGCGGCTGGAACTTCGACTTGAAGGCCTGCAGGGAACGGAATCCGTAGTAGGGCTCCAAGGAGGCGCCCAGCCGGTCGAGGAAGGTGTCGAGCGTGCCCCGGTCGAGGGACTCCTCACCCACAGACGGAGAGGTGCGGGCAAGGGGCGCACCGGAGAGGGAGACCACGGGGCACCCCTCCTCCTTGAAGGTCACGCAGGCCGAGGCGATGAGGAACTCCATGGAGTAGCGGAAGCCGTGAGGCAGCCGCCGCATGACGTCGAGAGTCCAACCGGCGGGGTCACCACCCCCGGTCGCGTGGAACGGCATCCAGGACGTGATGCCGTGCACCGTCGAGTCGCCGTCGATGGCCAGGCCGACGCGGACGTGGCGGTCGAGGGCCTCGTCGACACCGCCGAGCGTGAAGCCCATCTCGGGCAGGCCCTTGTCCTCCACCCACTCGGACGAGATGGCCTTCACCTGCATCTGGATCCCGCGCGGCATGTCTGCCAGCGGGCCGATGCGGAAGCAGATCCCGAGCTTGGCCGCCTGGTTCATGGCCGTCCGGACGTCCTGCCACGACTTGCCGACGAAGTCGAGGGTGGGCAGGTCGATCCACGCCTCCTCCGCCACCTGGAGCGAGTGCCAGCCCTGGTCGCGCGCGTGGCTCGAGGTCTCCGAGGTCACGGTGAAGAGGCAGGGCACCAGGCCCTGCCCGTGGACGACGTTCGCGAACTCGCCGAGCAGTCCCGACCGCTCCTCCTCGGAGTCGCCGACGGGGTCGCACAGGCCGAGGGCGACGCCGGCGTGCACCCGATACGCCACGTATCCATGCATCGAGGACGGCGCGAACCACCGGTTCTCGGGCCAGGTCGTCATCCACGCCAGACGGTTGACCGTGCCGTGTTCCTGCAGCAACCGCGTGGCGCGCGAGCGCTGGTCGTCGTCCGCCGGCGCCACCAGGCTGCCACTGGTGCGCCGCGCCCGGCGGGGTGACGGGTTGCGGAAGGCGTGGCGGCCCACGATGCAGACGGACAGGCCGAGCCCGTTGCCGAGGAGCTCCCAGCCGGCAGCGAGCAGTCCCCGTTCGCCGACCACCACCATCCATCCGAGGTTGAGGATCTGGATGACGATGACGACGAGCAGCAGTCCCACAGCCCAGCGCCACGCCCAGCGCCGACCCTTGTAGAGCGACCGGGCGAGCCAGAGCCAGAGCAGCACCTGGACGACGCCGAGCCACAGGTCGGCGTGGGTCAGCTCCTCGGCCCGCGCCTCCGGGGTCATGGTGACCGCGAACGGGCCGTCGGCGGTGGTGAAGGGCCGCAGGAGGACCTCGGCGGCGGCAACGAGGAAGAAGCCGGACGCGAGCAGCCGGAAGTCCCGTCGGGTCAGGTGCCTGAACGTCAGCGACGGTGATCGGCCGACGAGGAAGGGGCCGAGGAGCAGGCCGAACCCCACGGCCAGGACGTGCTCGAGATCGGCCAGCGCGCCCATGTGGATGACGAAGAGCACGACGTACGCCACGAGCAGGGTGCGCACGCGCCCGCGCCAGGGCGGGGTCAAGGTCACGGAGGCGGCAGCCGCCGCGCCGAGGAAGCCCGCCGACGGACCGGCGTCGCGGACCAGGGAGAGCGTGGTGGTCCACTCGTAGCCGTGGTGTCGCGTCACCCCCAGCAGGACCGCCGCGCCCAGGACGGCGACCACGTGGCAGGACAACAGGGCCACCGCACACCGCGGGGTCCCGAGCCGCCACTCGGTGAAACCTCCGAAGACCATGAGCCCCAACAGGATCGGTACGTACTGCTGCGGTTCCACGGCGAAGAACGCGCCCGTGAGGACGGTCCACCACGAGCCCTGCTGGAGGGCCGGCAGACCGTAGGTCACAGAGTCGCCCAACGGCTGACCGCGGAGGGGGCTCCAGAGGCCTCGAGACCACACCGACAGCACCAAGACGGCGACCACGAGGGTGCTCGTCAAGGGGAGGCGACGTGTCACCGTCCGGAGACGAGACATGCTTCCATGCTCCCGCCGCTGGACGGCTCGCGTCGAGGCTTTGGCCGATCTGGGAACGGCGGTGTGCCGCAGGTGATCACCGAGCTGCGTGCGCGCGGCTACTCGTTCGTGACGCTCTCTGCAGTGATCGGACCTGCCCCGTGAGCAGTTCGCCACCGCGAGAGGGGCTCGGACACGGGTCCGAACCGCTCTGGCGATGGATCCGCCGTGGGCGCGTGGCCCCTGGGCGGCTCGGTGGAGCCGTCTACCGGTCGCTGACCACCACGGTGCCCACCATGCCCATGTAGTCGTGCAGGGCACAGACGTACGGGTACGTGCCGGCCTTGGTGAAGGTCACGGTGAAGGACCCACCGGGCTCCATGATCCCCGAGTTCAGCTGGCCGCCGCTGAAGTGGGTGGGGTCGCCGTAGGGAGCGAAGATGTTGGCCTTCTCGGGCCCGAACGTGACGGTGTGCGGAGCCGCCATGCCCGCGTTGCGCCACGTGACGCTCTGGCCGACGCGCACGTGGACGGTCGGCCTGATGAAGCGCATGACCATGGCCACGCCGTCATCGGCGCCGGCGAAGACGGTGCTCCTCGTCGCGAGTGCGGCGGTGCTTGCCCAGAGCCGCCGGCCATCGGCGATGATTCTCTCGGCCTGCGCGGCGCTCCGGCGGTCGTACTGTCCCTGCGAGTAGGGGTAGTGCGTCCCGGCGGGTCGGACGTTCACCACGCCCTTCATCATCGTTCCGTGGACGAGGCACCAGTAGGTGAAGGAGCCCACCTTGTCGAAGGTGAGGGTGTAGGTGCGTGACGCCGCGAAGCCCGAGTCGGACTCGTCCGTCATGATGCCCGAGTTGTAGTAGGAGACGCCGTCGTAGTGCCGGCCGCCCTGGCGGAACAGCTGGCTCGGGTTCGACGGGTCGAAGGGTGTCAGCGAGTCGCCCTTGGCCAGGAAGGTCACCGTGTGGATCTCCCCTGCCTTCGCCGTCCACATGATCCGGTCTCCGACATTGATCCAGATCGTGCCCGGCAGGAATGCCATTCCCTGGATGGCGTCGTCGGGCGACTCCTGACCGACCTGGACGTTCCAGGTGCGGACCTCGCGGTCCGCGCTCGTTCTGGCCTGGGCGGTGACTCCGGGGACCAGGAGCAGGGCCAGCGCCGCGGCACACAGAGCGGCGACCACCAACCGGATTCGATGCGACAAACGGGTCTTCTTCATACCAGGCCTCCTCGGCCCGTGGGTGAGTGGCGCGCTTCCGGTCACGGCCGAAAGCGGCCGGGGGGACAGACCAATGTAGGACCAGTGCGCCACGCCCCGAAGGCAAAGAACGAGAAGATCCGTTTACGCCGAATCCCCCGACAAAGGGCTCGATACGAAGACATGCACCCGGCTTGCGGGTCTCCTCGACTGTCCCCACTTCGACTGGGGCGTAAGGCTTTACGTGCGTCTACGGCGCACCAGGGTCATCCCCTCCCTGAGATTCGTCTGCTTTGCTGAACGACGGCGCGCACGGTGCCTACGCTGGACACTGGCCAGCCGGTTCCCCCGGGACGACCGTGCCGGTCTCGTCGCCCCACTCCCGGAGGCGCCATCCCTCCACCACCGCCCGGGCACCTGGAGGTCGTCATGACGACGCACGCCCAACCACCGCCACCCACTGGCGAGCTCGCTCCCGACGACACGCTCGACGCCGAAGCCCGTCTCGGGCTCTACTCGACGATGGTCCTGTGTCGGACCTACGAGGAAGCCATCCTTCGCGAGTACCACGCCGACAAGGGGCCGGGGTTCGACATCGGCAAGGGCCTCGTGCCGGGCGAGATGCACCTGTCCGCCGGTCAGGAACCAGTCGCAGCCGGCGTGTGCGCGCACCTCACGGTCGACGACGCACTGACCGCGACCCACCGCCCCCACCACCTCGCCATCGCGCACGGCGTGGACCTGCGTCGCATGACCGCAGAGATCTTCGGCCGCGAGACAGGCCTCGGCCGCGGCCGCGGGGGCCACATGCACCTGTTCGACCCCGCCACCCACTTCTCCTGCTCCGGCATCATCGCCGAGGGCTACCCGCCCGCCCTTGGCCAGGCTTTCGCCATCCAGCGCAAGGGAACCGACCGGATCGCCGTCGCAGTCACCGGGGAGGGAGCTGCCAACCAGGGCGCCTTCCACGAGTCGCTCAACCTCGCGGCGCGGTGGTCACTACCGGTCGTCTTCGTCGTCGAGGACAACGACTGGGCCATCTCGGTGCGGCGCGACGTGGCCACGGCGATCCCGTCGAACGCCGACCGCGCCGCGGCCTACGGCATACCCGGTGAGCGGATCGAGGACAACGACGTCGAGGCCGTGTATGCCGCGGCACAACGGGCCGTCGCGCGCGCCCGGTCGGGCGCCGGCCCCAGCCTCCTCGAAGTGCACACCCTGCGCATGTGGGGGCACTTCGAAGGGGACGCCCAGGGCTACCGGCCCGAGCTCGCCGACGTGACCTCGCACGACCCGATCCCCCACTACGAGAACCGTCTTCGCGAGCGAAGGCTCCTCGATGACGCAACGGTCGACCGCATCCACGGCGCCGCTGTGGAACGCGTCGAGGATGCCGTCGACTACGCCAAGAACAGCCCGCTGCCCGAGCCCGCGTCGGCAACGTCCTACGTGTTCGCCTGAGGAGACGACGATGGCCATCACTGACACCCCCGTTGCCCCCACCCCGGCGACCAACCGCCGACTGACCACCTCGAAGGCCATGGTCGAGGCGATCGCCCAGGAGATGGAGCGCGACCCATCCGTGCTGTACCTGGGCGAGGACGTCGGCGCCTACGGCGGCATCTTCAGCTCGACGACCGGGCTTCTCGACCGGTTCGGCCCCGAACGGGTCATCGACACCCCGATCTCCGAGACCGCCTTCATCGGGCTCGGCATCGGTGCCGCCGTCGAGGRCATGCGACCCGTCGTGGAGCTCATGTTCGCCGACTTCATGGGCGTCTGCCTCGATCAGATCTACAACCACATGGCGAAGATCCACTTCGAGTCCGGAGGCAACGTCACGGTGCCGATGGTGCTGACCATGGCGGTCGGCGGCGGCTACTCCGACGGCGCGCAGCACTCGCAGTGCCTCTGGGGCACCTTCGCCCACCTGCCCGGGATGAAGGTCGTCGTTCCCAGCAACCCTGCCGACGCGAAAGGCCTCATGACCGCTGCGATCCGTGACGACAGTCCTGTGGTCTACATGTTCCACAAGGGCGTCATGGGGCTGCCGTGGATGGCCAAGAACGCCCGCTCCATCGCTGACGTGCCCGAGGGCGAGCACGTCGTCCCGATCGGCCGGGCGGCCGTGGCGAGGGAGGGTCGTGACGTCACGGTCGTCACGGTCTCGTTGTCAGTGCACCACGCGCTCGATGTGGCAGAGAAGGTCGCGGCCGACGGCATCGACGTCGAGGTCATCGACCTGCGCAGCCTGGTGCCGCTCGACCGCGACGCGATCCTCACGTCGGTGGCGAAGACCGGTCGCCTGGTGGTCGTCGACGAGGACTACCGCTCGTTCGGGCTCTCGGCCGAAGTCGTAGCGACGGTGACCGACCACGACCCGACGATGCTGAGGGTGCCGGTACAGCGGGTGGCCGTGCCGGACGTGCCGATCCCGTATGCCCACGTGCTGGAGTACGCAGTGCTTCCACGTCACGAGCGGATCGAGAAGGCGGTCCACCGCGCGGTGGCCATATGACCGACGTCCTGTTCCCGGCCCTGTCCAAGGAGTCACCGCAGGCCGTGGGCGTCCTTGCCACGTGGTTCGTGCCGGAGGGCGCCACCGTCTCGGCCGCCCAGCTCATCGCCGAGGTCCAGGTCGACAAGGTGGCCGCGGAGGTGGTGGCACCGGTGGCCGGAGTCGTCCATCTGCTCGTCGACGAGGAGGCCAGCGTGGTGCAGGGAGCTCCCATCGCCCGGATCGACTAGGGATCCTGGTCATCCCGGGAGGTCGTGCCGGCGCGGTCGGGCGCCAATGCGTGCGGCAGGTCGTGCGGCAGGAAGAACGCGACCCCGAGCCCGACGAGTCCGAAGGCGGCCAACGCGGCCATCGCGGCGGCATACGCCCCATGGCTGAGTCCGGCCACGAGGATCGTGCCGGCGATCGCGGTGCCCAGCGAGGAACCGAGGTTGGACACGCTGCGCGACAACCCGGAGATCTCGCCCTGGAGCTCCTCGGGGAAGCTGGACTGGACGATGTTGACCGACGGGGTGAGCATCCCGCCGAGCCCGAAGCCGATGAGGAAGAGCCCCGGCACGAAGGCCCAGGTGCTCGGCGACGTCCCGACCATGACGATGAGCAGGGCGATTCCCCCGATGGTGAGGACGAATCCCGCCACGATGAGCGTCCGCTGGGCGCGTCGCCGCGCGAAGCGCTCCGCACCGAGCGAGGAGAGGAGCAGGCCGACCGTCGCCGCGCTGAAGATCACGCCGGTCTGGATGGCGTCGTACCCGCGCACGACCTGGAGGTATGCCGCGACCGTGAACGACACCCCGAGCAGCATCAGCCACTGGACGTTCTGAGTGACGAGGCCCAGGTTGGAGGTCCGCTTCCGGAACAGCGCCGTCGGGAGCAGCGGCTCGACGCCGGCGCGTTCCTTGGCGCGCACCTCGGCGAAGAAGCCGACGAGGACGAGCGCGCCGCCGAGGATCAGGCCCAGGGTCAACCAGATGTTGGTGTCGGCAGCCAGGATCCCCATGACGACGAGCACGAGGCCGGCTGCGGACAGGACCGCGCCGAGCGTGTCGAAGATGCGGCTCGGATCCGCCGGCACCGGGTCCTCGATCCGCCGGCTCAGCCAGAGGATCACGGCGATGACGAGGGCCTGGAACACGAACGCTGCCCGCCAGCTGATGGCCGAGGTGATCAGGCCGCCGATCAGCGGGCCCGCGGCGGCGCCGATGCCACCCAGTGCGCTGATCGCTCCGAAGGCCCGCGCGCGGGTGGTGAGCTCGGTGAACAGCAGGGTTGTGAGGATGTAGACGGGCGGGATCAGCAGCGCCGTCCCAACGCCCTCGAAGATCGAGTTGCCGAGGATGAGAACGCCCAGACCGGGAGAGACCGCACTGAGCAGGGCACCGATGCCGTAGAGGACGAGACCGGCGACGAAGCACCGCTTGCGGCCGTAGCGGAYGGTCAGCTTGCCGCCGGGAATCATCAGCGCCGCCATGACCAGCAGGAAGAGGGTTATGGCGATCTGCACGCCCTGCACCGTCGTGCCCAGGTCCTTGCTGATGTCGTTGATCATCACGTTCATGTTCGAGCCGGCGAAGCTGCAGATGAACTGGGCGAGGGCAAGCGGCACCAGAACCCTGCGCAGCGCACTCGACGGTCGTCCGCTCGTCCTTGCCTCAGTCATCTGGCCGCCTTCCGTCGTCAGCCGGTCCGGACGATCCGCCCGGCGGCCTTCTCGTCCAGCCTCCGGTCCAGGGTGATCGCGGCGTCGATGAGGGACAGGTGTGTGAACGCCTGGGGGAAGTTGCCGATCTGCTCACCGGTGAGGGCGATCTCCTCCGAGTAGAGCCCGAGGTGGTTCGCGTAGGTCAGCATCTTCTCGAAGGTCAGGCGCGCCTGGTCGACCATGCCTGCGCGGGCGAGGGCGTCGACGTACGCGAAGGTGCACAGGGAGAACGTCCCCTCCGAGCCGCGCAGGCCGTCCGGTGACGCCGCGGGGTCGTAGCGGTAGACGAGGCTGTCGGTCACGAGCTCACCGTCCATCGCCGAGAGCGTGGAGAGCCAGCGCGGGTCGGTCGGCGAGATCATCCCCACCGCTGCCATGCGGAGCAGGGAGGAGTCGAGCACGTCGGTGGCGTAGTGCTGGACGAACGCCTGGCGCCGCTCGCTCCAACCACGCTCCATCACCTGGGCGTAGATGGCGTCGCGGGCCTGCCGCCACCGCTCGAGCGGAGCCGGGCGGCCCTTGGCGTCCGCCAGTCGGAGGCCGCGGTCGAAGGCGACCCAGCTCATCACCCGACCGTAGGTGAAGTCCTGCCGTCCACCCCGCGTCTCCCAGATGCCCTCCTCGGGCTGGTCCCAGTTGTCGGTGAGCCAGTCGAGGAGCCCACTCAGCCTCAGCCACCCGTCGTGACCCGTCCCGATGCCCCGCTGCTCGACGCGGTAGAGGCTGTCGATGGCCTCGCCGTAGATGTCGAGCTGCAGCTGGTCGGCCGCGCCGTTGCCGATGCGCACCGGCGCCGAGCCGCGATAGCCCTCCCAGTGCTCGAGGACCTCCTC
>NZ_JBFULD010000005.1:0-35440 GCF_056400505.1 Terrabacter sp. P5_B1 | reverse complement strand
CGGAGATCGAGTGGGCCAAGGTCAACCTGCTGACACCGCAGTCGTACGCCGCCCGCGCCCGTGAGCAGCGCCGTGAGCCCCCCGGCCTCGACCTCACGGCCATGGCGCGGCTCTTCGAGGCCTACGAGGACGTCAAGCAGCGGCGCGGGGTCATCGACTTCGAGGACGTCCTGCTCCTCACCGTCGGCATCCTCGACGAGCGCGAGGAC
Organism: Terrabacter sp. P5_B1; assembly: GCF_056400505.1. NCBI lineage: Bacteria > Bacillati > Actinomycetota > Actinomycetes > Micrococcales > Intrasporangiaceae > Terrabacter > Terrabacter sp. P5_B1. Next base: position 35,231 of record NZ_JBFULD010000005.1, on the reverse strand, counting down.
ATCGCCCGGACGGTGCGGGGGCAGTACCGCCAGTTCGTCGTCGACGAGTACCAGGACGTCAACGACCTGCAGCAGCGGCTGCTCGACCAGTGGCTGGGGGAGCGCAAGGACCTCTGCGTCGTCGGTGACCCCGCCCAGACGATCTACTCCTTCACCGGGGCCAGCCCCCGACACCTCGTCGGCTTCCCCCAGCGCTTCCCGGGGGCCCAGGTCGTGCGGCTCGTCCGCAACTACCGGTCGACCCCGCAGATCGTCGGTCTCGCCAACACCATCGTCGCCTCGGGCACGCAGGCGGCCCGCGAGGGCGCGGTGCGCCTGCTCGCGCAGTCCGAGCCCGGCCCTGCCCCCGAGCTGACGAGCCATCCCGACGACCCGGCAGAGGCGGCCGCCGTCGCGGAGCGCATCCGAGCGCTCGTGGCCGGTGGGCATCCCGCCGCCGAGATCGCGATCCTCTTCCGCACCAACGCCCAGTCCGAGGCGTTCGAGTCGGCCCTGACCGACGCGGGGGTGCCCTACCTCGTGCGTGGCGGTGACCGCTTCTTCGCGCGCAAGGAGGTGCGTGACGCGATCCTGCTGCTGCGTGGTGCTGCCCGCAGCGACGACGGCGACAAGCCGCTCGGCGAGATCGCGCGCGACGTCATCACCRGGGCCGGCTGGTCGCACGAGCCGCCGTCGGGCGGCGGGGCGACCCGCGAGCGCTGGGAGTCGTTGACCGCCCTCACCACGCTGGCAGACGACATCGCCGTCGCAGCGCCCGAGGCGCGGCTGCCCGAGCTCGTCGCCGAGCTCGACCGTCGCGCCGCCGAGCAGCACGCCCCAGCCGTCCAGGGTGTGACGCTGGCCAGCCTGCACGCGGCGAAAGGGCTCGAGTGGGACACCGTCTTCCTCGTCGGCGCCTCCGACGGCCTCATGCCGATCTCGATGGCCGAGGGTCCCGATGCCATCGAGGAGGAGCGCCGGCTGCTCTACGTCGGACTCACCCGAGCGCGCCAGCAGCTCTTCCTTTCGTGGTCCGGCGCTCGCACCCCGGGTGCCCGTGCCACGCGCCGCGTCTCGCGCTTCCTCGCCCCGGCCGCCGACATCCTCGGCCAGGGCGCACGCAGCGAAGCCCGCTCCGGTGGCTCCAAGCGGTCCGCTCCCAAGGTGGCCCGTCTCGCGCACTGCCGCGGCTGCGGAGCCGAGCTGGTCTCTGCCGCCCAGCGCAAGACCGGCCGCTGCGACGACTGCCCGCCCACGTACGACGAGGCGACGTTCGAGCGGCTGCGCGCGTGGCGGCTGGCCGTCGCGCGCGAGGCGAGCGTGCCGGCATTCGTCGTCTTCACCGACGCGACGCTCACCGCGATTGCCGAGAGCGCGCCGACCGACGAGGGCGGGCTCGCGCTCATCAGCGGGGTCGGCGCGCGCAAGATCGAGCAGTACGGCAGCGACGTCCTGACGATCCTCCGTGGTGCTGACCCGCAAGAATTGATCGAAAGTCGTTCTGCAGCAAAGGAATCCGCAGGATAGGCGTGCTCCGTAAAAATAAGTTCCTGAAACTTCGCTAAATCAGTTGTTCGCCCGCGAGGCGCACGCCTATCCTTGTCGAAGTCAAGCCCAGTGGTCTCGGTGGCCAGCTGGGACCCGTGAGCAGAAGTGAGGAGGTCGGCCTGATGGACAACACCACGATGACGATGAACGCAGCTTCCTGCGTCCTTTCCGTGCGTCTGCGGCCGACCACCGGCCAGGTCCGCCTTGCGGCCACTCTCGCTCCGCAGCAGGGGACCACTGTGTCCGTCGCCGCCTTCATGGGTGGCCGTGTCGCCGACTTCCGCGCCCCGGTCCAGGGAGACGTCTCGGTCACGGGCCGCACGTCCGCCCCCTCCTACAAGATCCGCGATGTCGTTCGCTCCCGCTCTGGGAGGCCCCCGGTCTGACCAGACCCGAAGCCTCACCTCCAGGCCGCGAACCCGACATCACCGGGTCCGCGGCCTTCGTGTTTCTCCGGGCAGGTTCCCGGCCGATCGCCGCTCCACGTGTACGAACCGACACCGCCAGAAGAGCACCCGACCGGGTGCCTGACAGATCAGGGACACAGATGACTCCCCGGATGCCGAGCAACAGGACCGAGACGTGCACCACCGGTGCGGGCCTTCGGACCAGACCAGACACGAGTGAGCAGGGGCGCTCCACCACGGGCGCCCAGGAGACGGAGGTGAGAACGATGCAGCTGACCGAACTGATCGACATGCGGGCCGAGGCCGAGCAGGTCGGCGAGACCATTCCCTGTCGCGACTACGACGCGGAGCTCTGGTTCGCCGAGCGACCCGAGGACGTCGAGTTCGCCAAGACGCTCTGCGGGCTCTGCCCCGCGCGTGTCCAGTGCCTTGCCGGAGCGCTCGAGCGCCAGGAGCCGTGGGGCGTCTGGGGCGGGCAGCTGCTCGTCCAGGGCGCCGTCGTGGCTCGGAAGCGGCCCCGCGGCCGTCCACGCAAGCACCCCGTGGCCGCCTGAGCCTGCGTGAGAACGCATGTCCCGGACGCCGACCCCAGCAGACCACAACCCTTTCCACAGACCAGGAGAACGTCATGAACCAGCTCGAGATGCTGGCTCGCGACCGGATCAACCAGCGCAGTCAGCGCCAGGAACGCAGCGGCATCCGTCGCAGCGCCCGGCTGATCGCCGAGGAGATCCGCGCCAGTCGACGCCACAGCACGAAGTGAACGACCGCGCCGCGAAGCGCGTTGCAGGACAACTGAATCGAGTGAGCGAGCCGCGGGTGACGCGCACGTCACCCGCGGTTCCGCATGTCGAGGGCCGACGGGCCAGCATCTGAACGAGCCGCTCCGCACTCCCTCTGCCAACGCGCTCCCGCGTGGCGCCGCGTCTGGCCCCCGGATCGGCGGATACTCGAGAGAGGAGAAGGGAGAAGCCCATGAACGCTTCAACCGGTACGTCGGCTCACGGCCAGCAGCTCGTCTGCTCCGGCTGCGGCGCGACACCGCCGCCCGACGAGCAGGCCGCGGCCCGGCTCTCGTGGAGTCGAGGCTCTGACGGTGGGCGCACGACCTGGACGTGCCAGCGCTGCAGCCGCGAGAACCTCCGCTCGATCGAGAGCAAGCTCGACCCCGCCTGGTGGTGACGGGCGCACAGCGCCGGTCGGTCAGCCGGCGGCGGCGACCGGCGGCAGGTCGGCGCCGGGAAGCAGCTCGTTGACGATGGCCCGTCCGTGGACGGTGCCGCCGAGCTGGCTGAGTACGCCGATGCCCCCACCCCACACGCGGTGGATGAGGAGGTACTCGGGCGGCAGGTTGAGCTTGTACGCGACGGCGTAGTTGGGCTGCCGAGGGTCGTTGATGTGGGCGAAGACCCCCCGGAGCCAGTCGCGGCTGAAGGTGAAGGTGTCGGTGCGGAAGGGCGCCATGAAGGGCTCGAGGTAGTCGAGCAGCCGCTGCGGGTCGAGGTCGATGCGCTGCTTGACGAAACCGATCTCGCGCAGGCCCGCGAGCACGTCCTCGGCACTGCCCTCGAGGCCGGTGGTCAGCAGCGGCCCGATCTCCGGCGGCATGCCGTCGGGGAGCCGGTTGACGGCGCCGAAGTCGATGACGCCCAGGCGACCGTCCGGCGTGATGCGGAAGTTCCCCGGGTGGGGGTCGGCGTGCAGCAGGCCGGCGCGCGCCGGTCCGGCCAGCAGGAAGCGCAGGTAGAGCTGCGACGCGGTGTCGCGCTGCTCCTGGGTGCCCTCGGCGATGATCCGCGAGAGCGGCAGGCCCTCGAGCCACTCCGACACGATGACGTGCTCGCGGCCCTCGACGACGTGTGGCACGGCGAAGTCGGGGTCGCCCTCGAAGGCCGCGGCGAAGGTCGCCTGCGACTCGGCCTCGAGGCGGTAGTCGAGCTCCTCGGCCATCCGGTCGCGCAGCTCGTCGAGGATCGGGCCGAGCTCGATCCCAGGCACCCAGCCGGCGGCGACCTTGGCCACCCGGCTGATCTGGCGGATGTCGCTCATCAGAGCGGCGCCGGCGCCGGGGTACTGGATCTTCACCGCGACGTCGCGGCCGTCCTTCCAGACCGCGCGATGGACCTGGCCGATCGAGGCAGAGGCCACCGGATGGTCGTCGAACGAGGTGAACTTGCTGCGCCAGCGGGTGCCGAGGTCGGCGCGCAGCACGCCGTGCACCGAGGTGGTCGGCATCGGCGGCGCGCTGTCCTGGAGCTTGGTGAGCATCGCGCGGTAGTGCACGGCGAGGTCCTCGGGCAGGGCCGCCTCGAAGATCGAGAGGGCCTGCCCGAACTTCATCGCGCCGCCCTTGAGCTCCCCGAGCACCTGGAAGAGCTGCTGGGCCGTGCGGGCCTGCAGCTCCGCCGCCACGATCTCGGCGGGCCGGCCCCCGAGGCGCTTGCCGAGGCCTAGGGCGGTGCGGCCGGCGAAGCCGAGCGGCACCGAGGCGAGCTTGGCCGAGCGCACGACGGCCTTGCGGGGCAGATCGGTCACATCGCACCTCCTCGGGCGGTTCGGCAGGTCTCAGGCGGGGCCCGGGCCGCCGTCACGGCGGCGACACGACACCATCGCCAAGCGGCGGTTCGGCGCCCACGCTCGACTCTATGTGTACCCGTTCGCGCAGCTTCACCTGACCATCCGTACAGCCTTCGGCGTGTGGGACGAGGGACGGCCAGGCGGTCATCGGCAACCATCGGCACGTCGGCACGGCGGGAGCAGGTCACGCCTCACGCTGCAGTGATCCGTCCAGGGAGTGACAAGCACTCGCAGGACCGCCGGGAGCTCCGGTCGTCGCCGTGCGAACCGGATGCTCGGGGCAGAGCGGATGGGGCGGCCAGCGACGGTGGTCCATCCGGGGCCACGGGAGGCTGACCTCGACCGAGACGCCCGGCGGGGACGGGTGGCCCTCGAGGACGCCCATGACCAGGAGCGTCACGGTGCCGACGACGACGTGGGCGAGTCCCGGACTCAGCGCGTCGTGCCGGCCTTCGGGCGGCCCCGCCAGTGCGAGGGTGCGACCCCGTGCGGCCTGGCTCATCACAGCCGGCCAGGCATCGTCGCGGTCGGCTCGGTGGCGTTCCAGGCACCACAGGCAGGGGGCGCCGGGTGAGGCGTCGACAAGGGGCCCGACGACGGTTCGCGGGCCGGCGGGGGTCACGGGCAGGTGGGGTACCTCGTGCCGCAGCCACAGCTGTCCACGGCGCGGATCGACCACCGGTGACCCGACGAGGACCACGACGTCGGGTCGTGGTCGCAGCGGTGACGCCACGGCCCGGTCGACGGCCGCGCGACCGTGCACGACCGTCGTGCCCGCCTGCACCAGCGCCTCAGCGATGCCGGAGGCCACCTCCCCGCAGCCGTCGACGACGACACGTCCCGTCCGGTCAGGCTCCGAGCCGGGGAAGGGCAGTGTGCGGTCGGTGAGCAGGCCCAGGTCGGTCGTCAGCTCGAGGAGGGCCCGCCACCTCGCGGATGCGATCCCGGCCCCTGCCGCCACCTGGTCGGTCAGTGCGAGCGGGAGTGCGCCGTCGAGGCGGGCGAGCAGCTCGACCTCGGCGAGGGTGATCCCCGTGACGACGGGGCCGCCCGGCAGCACGCCGAACTGGACCTCGCCGGGTCGTCGTACCAGTGGCCGCAGCCAGACGGGCAGACGCGGGTGGGGCGGGACGGCAGCTGCTGACATCGGACCTCCAGACCCGGTGGCGCCACCGACGGACGCCACCCTCGGTCGTCAGGCTCGCAGCCGCCCCGGCTCCCGCGTGGGCGTCGTCCACAGCCGGGGCGCGGTGTCACGTGTCCGGGCGCGTACGAAGGGGCGGGACCGTGTGGTCCCGCCCCTTCGATGTGCGGCGTCAGCGACGCCGCCGCGACCTGGTCAGGCCTTGCCCAGAATGCGGTTCAGGTTCGTGCCGCAGACGGGGCACTGTCCCTTGGCCATGCGGCGACCGTTGTCGGAAACGACAACCTTGCCCTCGGCCTCGCGCTTCTCCTTGCACTTCACGCAGTAGAACTCGCCCTTGTAGGTCTCGTCAGCCATTGATGTCTCCTTGTAGATGGCACCCATCCGACGGGTGCCTCGACTCGTTCAACCCTAAGGCACGCTGAGCACGAAATCATGCTCATCCCCGCTTGGCGCGCCCGTCAGGAGTGCGGTATGACGCGCGGGCGTGGCCGTGTCGGGCCCACGCTGCGGACCGTTGTCCCCGCCCTGACCTACCCTGCCCTCATGACGACGGTGCGACGTGAGGTGGTGCAGACGGTGGTCGACGGCGTGACCGTCGAGGTCCGCCGCAGCGCCAAGCGTCGCCGCACCGTCTCGGCCTACCGCCAGGAGGGGCGCCTCGTCGTCCTGGTCCCGGCGCGGATGAGCCGTGCCGAGGAGGGGGAGTGGGTGCGCACGATGGTGGCGCGCATCGCCGCCTCCGAGCAGCGTCGGCAGCGCAGCGACGGCGACCTCGAGCAGCGTGCGCTCGCCCTGTCGCGCGAGCACCTCGGTGGCCGGGCCGTGCCCGCCAGCGTGCGCTGGGTGTCCAACCAGAACTCGAGGTGGGGTTCGTGCACTCCGGCTGAGGGCTCGATTCGCTTGTCCGACAAGCTCCGTGGCATGCCGGGGTGGGTCGTCGACTACGTCCTGCTCCACGAGCTCGCACACCTGCTGCAGCCGGGGCACGGGCCGGAGTTCTGGCAGCTGCTGCGCGGCTATCCCCGTCTCGAGCGGGCTCGCGGCTACCTCCAGGGTGTCTCCGCGGCCGCCGGTCTCGACCTCAGCGACGAGTGAGCGCGACCGCCCGCGCCACCGGACGGCATACGACCACGTCTGCCGTGACGCTGCGCCCAGCCGTCCGCGCGGTCAGCGGGGGAGCCGGCGCCGGGCGGCGTCGACGAGCGGCCGCAGGTCGTCGGCGGTGCCCTCGGGAAGAGCGTCGACCGGCCACCACCGCACGTCGATCGACTCCCCGCTGACGGCGGACGCGGCAGACCGTGGTGACACGGCTGCGAACCTGATGTCGAGGTGCTCTCGGCAGCTGCCGAAGTCGCCGGAGAGGACATGGCGATCGAGCTGGACGATCGGCGGAAGGGCCGAGATGTCGGATATGCCCGACTCCTCGCGCGCTTCCCGCGTCGCTGCGTGCCACACCGAGGCGTCGCTCGGCTCGAAGTGGCCGCCGAACTGGAACCACTCGCGCGCTCGACGGTGCAGGGTGAGCAGGACCGAGGTGCCCTCCTCGTCGAGCACGATGACGCTGCCGGTGAGGTGAGCCGACGGGCCGGCCTTGCTCATGGCGTCGGGGTGCGCGAGCAGGTGCTGGAGGAAGTCGAGCCGCAGTCGTTCCTGCTGGTCGTCTGGGGCCTCCCACGACTGCAGCCGGGCGACGGCGTCGGCGTGCAGGCGCAGCCACCCGGCTGCGTCATCGTCCGAGGTCTCCGCCAGGCCGAGCGGGTTCGCGCTGGAGCCTGTCACCGCGTGGGGCCCGCGTCGGCGTCGCCACCCGGCTGCTCGTCGTCGCCGTCGGAGCGGTCGTCGTCGACCGTCGAGCCGGGCGCCGTGCCTCGCTCGCGGTCAGCCTCCTCGAGGATGCCCTGCAGCACGGAGTCGAGGTCGTCGCCGAGCCCGGCACCGACGGCCTCCGGGGTGCCCGCCGCACGGGCAGCACCTTCGCCGGTGGCCCGCTCGACGAAGCCGATGAGGTCGTCGAGGTCGGCCGAGGTGGGCGCGAGGTCGGGGTGGGCCCAGCGGCCGTCGCGCAGGGTGGCTCCGCCGGTGCTCTCGAGCGCGGCCCAGAGGTTCGCGGCGTCGCGCAGCCGGCGCGGGCGCAGCTCGAGCCCGACGAGCCCGGCGAACGTCTTCTGCGCCGCGCCGCCGACGCGCCGGCGGCGGATCGTCTCGGCCAGTGCCGCCGACTGCGGCAGGTGCTGCGCCGTCGTGCGGTCGGTGACGTGGTCGACCCAGCCCTCGGCCAGGGCGAGGAGCGTCTCGAGGCGGTCGAGCGCAGCGCGCTGAGCCGACGTGGGCTGCGGCCGGAAGAGGTTGCCCTGCAGGGCCGAGCGCAGGGCCTCGGGGTCGGACGGGTCGATCGTCGACAGCGCGGACTCGATGGCCTCGGTGTCGATGGTGATGTTGCGGGCGTAGTCGGACACCGCCGAGAGGAGCTGCGGCCCGAGCCACGGCACCTCGGAGAAGAGCCGGACCCGCGCGGCCTCGCGCACGGCCAGGTACAGGCGCACCTGCGCCACGTCGATCTCGAGGGACTCGGCGAGCTGTGCGACGTTGCCGGGCAGCAGGGCGACGACGCCAGGCTCGGTGAGCGGCAGCCCCACCTCGGTCCCGCTCACGACCTCCGTCGCCAGTGTGCCGACGGCCTGCCCGAGCTGGGCCGAGAACATCTGCCGACTGAGGTTGCCGAGCATCGGCGCCCACTGCTCGACCATCTCCCGAGGGTCGAACCCCTCGGGCAGGCCCTCGGGCAGCGCCTCACCGAACGCCTCGGGGCCGAGCTCGCCGACCTGCTTGCGCATGGCGTCGGAGGTCGCGGCCGTGACGCCGTCGGAGACCGGCTCGATCAGCTCGAACCAGCGCGGCATCGTCGCCTCGATCCACTCGGCGCGGCTGAGACCCGTCGCGCGCCAGGCGGGGGAGGCCAGCGTGGTCTGCTCGTCGAGCCACAGGGTCGCGACCGAGACGGCGTCGGCTACGGCGCGGGCGGCCGCGGCGTCGTGGACGTCGTTGCCCTCGACGGTCATCACGTGGCGGCGGGCGACCTCGGTGGCCATGTCACGTGACCCGGTCGGCGACTCCTGCGCCGCCATGAAGGTCCCGAGCTGCGCTCGCATCGCGGCCTGCGTCGCGGGGTCGGTCGGGTCGACTCCCATGCTCTTCATCACCTCGGCGAGCTCGGGGTTGTCGGCGGCCTCGCCCAGCACCCTCTCCAGCATCGCGCCGAGGTCGGAGGGGTCCATGCCACCGAGGTCGGGCAGCCCTGGGAGACCCCCGCCCGGCCCGCCGCCGAAACCTGCGCCGAAGCCGGCAGGGCTCGAGCCGCTGCCGGGTGAGCCGGCTCCGGGACGGTTCAGGGGCAACCCGAAGGGGGATTCGCCGCGAGTCCGGTCCGCGTCGCCGGAGCCCGGGTGGTCGTCAGGGGCGCCCTGCTGGTCGGGGCCGTCCTGCTCCTCGCTCGCGTCCGCGGGCAGGTCGCCCGGGACCTGTCCGCGCGCGTCGTCCTCGTCGCTGCGGTCGTCTTTCCGGTCGTCGCTGCGGTTGTCGTCACTGCGTCCACGGTCGTCGGCCATGCCTGCTCATCCCCAACTCGAACGGATCTCCTGCCGGCCGTGTGGCCGCACATCAAGACAACCACGGATGGACCCGGTTGGTTCCCGCGGATCCGGCCCGGCGGGACGGTCGCGAGACACGGGCGCCGGCGCCGCGGCATACGATTGCGGGCGTGACGGTCACCCTTGCCGAGATCCGTGAGACACCCCTGTCGGTCGACGAGGTGCTCGCGAGCGTCTCCTCGTCTCGGGCCGGTGGCGTGTGTCTGTTCGTCGGGACCGTCCGCGACCACGACGGGCCCGCAGCCCCCGAGGACGACACCACGGCCGACACCACGGCCGGCACGACGGCTGACAAGACGGTCGCCGCGCTCGACTACTCCGCGCACCCGCAGGCCGCCGAGGCGGCCCGCGCGCTCGCGGAACGCCTGGCGCACGACGGGCGTGCTGTCCGGCTCGCGGTCGTCCACCGTGTCGGCCACCTCGAGGTGGGTGACATCGCCGTGGTCGTCGGGGTCAGCGCGGAGCACCGCGGCGAGGCGTTCGACGTCTGCCGCGAGCTCATCGACGAGTTCAAGGCCACGATCCCGATCTGGAAGCACCAGCGCTTCGCCGACGGCGCCGACGAGTGGGTCGGGCTGCCGTGAGGACGATCAGGCGCGTGCCGGCGCAGCCCGCCGGCACCGACCTGCCGGCGCGCGCCGAGGGGGCCGAGGGGGAGGACCTCGGCAGACTGACGCGCGGCAACAAGGCCCTGCTCGCCGCCTTCTTCCTCTTCCTCGTCGTCGTGGTGCTCGGCACCCTGATCCACCTGCCGTATGCCGTCATAAGTCCCGGGCCGACGCAGAACACCCTGGGCACCACGACCAACGGCAAGGGCACCCCCATCATCGCCATCTCGGGTCTGCCGACCTATCCCACCGACGGGGCGTTGCGCTTCACGACCGTGCGGGTCGAGGGCGGCCCCGGCTACCCCGTCAACGCGTGGGACGTCCTGCGCGCGTGGGTCGACCCGTCGCAGGAGGTCCTCCCGGTCGATCAGGTCTTCGACCCGCAGGTCACGCAGCAGCAGGTCGCCGAGGAGAACGCCGTGCAGATGGAGGGCTCCCAGGAGGAGGCCACCGCGGTCGCGCTGCGGGCGATCGGCGAGCCCGTGCCGAGCCACATCGAGATCGTCGGACTCGCGTCGGCGTCGAAGGCCAAGGGCCTGCTCGAGGCCCGCGACCGGCTCGGCGCCATCGACGGCCAGGCGATCACCACCACCCAGGCCGTCCGCGACGTGCTCCAGAAGAAGAAGCCCGGCGAGACCGTGGCCATCACCGTCACCCGCAAGGGCAAGGAGCAGACGGTCGTCGTGCCCACCGTGGCCGGCCAAGGGGGCAGGACCGCACTCGGCGTGCTGCTCGGCCTCCGCCACGACTTCCCGGGCAAGATCACCATCGACGCCGGAGCCATCGGGGGGCCGTCCGCGGGGCTGATGTTCTCGCTCGGCATCTACGACAAGCTGACTCCCGGCCCCCTCGCCGGTGGCCGCCAGATCGCCGGCACCGGCACGATCGACGACCAGGGCCAGGTGGGACCCATCGGTGGCATCCGGCAGAAGCTCGCCGGCGCCCGCGCCGACGGCGCGCAGTACTTCCTCGCCCCGGCCGACAACTGCGACGAGGTGGTCGGGCACGTGCCCGACGGCCTCGACGTCTTCAAGGTCGGCACGTTCGCGGAGGCCCGCACCGCCGTCGAGGAGATCGCCCGGGGCAGGACGGGCTCCCTGCCGCACTGCTGAGGCTCAGTCCTCGAAGCTGGCCTTGAGGGCCTCGACGAGCCCGGGGGCGATGTCCTTGCCGGTCGCGACGGCGTCGTCGGAGTCGTGGTCGCGCTGGCGCAGCAGGCAGATCGACGCGCCATCGCGCAGGACGGCCACCACGAGGCGGACGTCCTTGCGGTCCGGGTGGGCAGCGAGGTGGTCGACGGCGTCCTCACCGCGTGCCGGCAGCTCGCGCTCGGCCTCCGGCGGCACGACCATGCGCTCGATCGCGAAGGCGCAGCCGTCGACCTCGTCCGGCCAGGCCAGTCGCCCGAGCAGGGTCTCGAGGGAGCTCGTCGTCGGCAGGCCCTCCTGCTCGATGGCCGTCAGGGCACCTTCGGCCAGGTCGGAGGGTCCCATCTGCTCGCGCAGCTGCGGCTCACGCTCGAGCAGGTCAGCCGTGCGCACCAGCGCGAAGAGCCGGGCCGGCTGGTCCCAGCCCCCGGCGGCGACGTGGCGCTCGGTGTCGAGGGCGGCGATGGCGAGGGGGTCGATGACGGGCTGCGAGTTCACGTGCCCATGCTGCCGTATGCCGAGAGCCGCGCCGGTGCGGACCCGCGCGTCCCCGTCCGGTCACGTTGCGGTATCACGCGGTGGGTGCCGCGAGAGTGCGGGTTATGGTTGCCGCAGGCGGCCGAAGGCGGTCGCCCACGGTTCCGCCCGACCACCTGTCCGCCCCAGCACCCAAGGCACTCCACGTGAGCGACAGCAACTTCGGCCCCCCGCCGGGCAACTCCAACAGCGACGACTCCGGCGCGTCTCGAAGACCCGACGCGGCCACGCTGCCCCCGACGCGACGTCCGCTCGTCACGGCACTCGTCGTGGCGGCCGTCCTGCTCGTGGTCATCGCCATCGCGGCGCAGTTCTGGACCGAGGTGCTCTGGTACCAGTCGGTCGGCTTCGCCGGCGTCTTCACGACCCAGATCGTCGCCAAGATCCTGCTCGGTCTCGTCGGGGGTCTGCTGACGGCCGCGATGGTCTGGTCGAGCATCCACTTCGCCTACCGCAGTCGTCCGATCTACGCCCCGTCGCCCGAGACGCAGGCCATGGACCACTACCGCGAGCTCGTCGAGCCGATGCGCCGCACCGCCACGGTCGCGGCTCCGCTCGCCGTCGGTCTCTTCGCGGGCCTGTCGGCAGCGACCCAGTGGGACACCTTTCTGCTGTGGCGCAACGGCAGCCCCTTCGGCACGACGGATCCCGAGTTCGGCCTCGACATCGGCTTCTTCGTCTTCGACCTGCCGTGGATCAACTTCGTCGTCGCGTTCCTGACGATGATCCTCGTCATCGGTTTCATCACGGCCGCCTTCACGCACTACCTCTACGGCGGCATCGTCGCCGGCGCCAAGATGCGCTCGACCCAGGCTGCCCGCGTGCACCTGTCGGTCATCGCCGCGGTCCTGGTCCTCGTGCGGGCCGTCGCGTTCTGGATCGACCGCTACAACCTCGCGACCGCAGAGTCGACGAAGATCACCGGCATCCAGTACACCGAGTCGCACGCGATCATCCCGACGAAGGGCATCCTGGCGGTTGCCGCGGTCATGTGCGCGATCATGTTCCTCACGACGATCTGGACCCGGTCCTGGCGTCTCCCGCTCGTCGGTGTCGCCGTCCTCGCCGTCATCGTCGTCGTGGTCGGCGGCATCTACCCCGCGCTCGTGCAGTCCCTCAAGGTGCGGCCGTCGGAGAAGTCCCTCGAGGTCCCCTACATCCAGCGCAACATCGACGCGACACGGGCGGCCTACGGGCTGTCCGGCATCGTGCCCGCCTCCTACGACACGAAGACCGTTGCCGCCCCCGGCCAGCTGCGGGGCGACGCGGCGACCGTGCCGGGCATCCGGCTCATCGACCCCAATGTCGTGAGCCCGACGTTCAAGCAGCTCGAGGCGAGCAAGGGCTACTACCAGTTCGCCGACGTGCTCGACGTCGACCGCTACCAGATCGACGGCAAGTCGCAGGACACCGTCATCGCCGCCCGCGAGCTCGACCTGAACGGCGTGCCCGACGCGCAGCGCAACTGGCTCAACGACCACACGGTCTACACCCACGGCTACGGCGTCGTCGCCGCCAAGGGCAACACCCGTGAGCCCGACGGCCGCCCGACGTTCATCGAGTCGCAGATCGGCACGACGGGTGCCCTCGGGCAGTACGAACCGCGCATCTACTTCGGTGAGAGCTCGCCCGAGTACTCCGTCGTCGGCGGCAACAAGCAGGAGTTCGACTACCCCGACCCGAAGGGGACCGGGCAGATCAACTACACCTACGCCGGCACGGGCGGCGTGCAGCTCGACGCCGTCAAGCGCCTCGCGTACGCCGTGAAGTACCGCGAGATCAACTTCCTCCTCTCCGACGCGGTGACCAACGACTCGCGAGTCCTCGACCACCGAACGCCGCGCGACCGCGTGCAGCGAGTGGCGCCGTGGCTGACCCTCGACGGCAACGCCTACCCCGCCGTCGTCGACGGCCGGGTGCAGTGGATCCTCGACGGCTACACGACGTCGGCGAGCTACCCCTACTCCGAGAACACGACGCTCGACACCGCGACCGAGGACGCCGTCACGAGCACCCGCACGGCCGTGCGCGCCGTGCAGGCCGGCCAGGTCAACTACGTCCGCAACTCGGTCAAGGCCACCGTCGACGCCTACGACGGCACCGTGACGCTCTACCAGTGGGACGAGCAGGACCCCGTGCTCAAGGCGTGGATGTCGATCTTCCCCGGCACCGTGAAGCCGCTCAGCGACATCAAGGGCTCGCTCATGGCGCACCTGCGGTATCCCGAGGACCTCTTCAAGGTCCAGCGCAGCCTGCTGCAGAAGTACCACGACACCGTGGCGGGCTCCTTCTACGGTGGCCAGAACTTCTGGCGCGTGCCCGACGACCCGACGCAGCCGGCGGACAACCTCATGCAGCCGCCCTACTACCTCTCGCTCGCCATGCCCGACCAGTCGAGCCCGGCGTTCTCGCTCACGTCGACGTTCATGCCGACCGGTGACCGCAACGTGCTGTCGGGCTTCCTCGCCGTCGACGGCGACGCCGGGAGCGAGACCGGCAAGAAGTCGCCGAACTACGGCAAGCTGCGCCTGCTCGAGACGACGGGCGGCACGGTCAACGGTCCGGGGCAGGTCTACAACGACATGCGTACCTCGACGGTCACCTCCAACGACGCGTCGCTCGGCCGCCAGCTGACCCTGGCTCAGTTCATCTCGACGACCTCGTCGACGGGTGCCAGCGTCATCTTCGGCAACCAGCTGACCCTGCCCGTCGGCGGGGGACTGCTCTACGTCCAGCCGATCTACGTCCAGGCCCGATCGACGGGCTCGGGCACCTACCCGCGGCTGTCGGCCGTAGCCGTCGCCTTCGGTGACAAGATCGCCTGGGCGGGCTCCCTCGACGCGGCGCTCAACGACCTCTTCGGCGGCTCGTCGGGCGCGCAGGCGGGCGACAACGGGACGACACCCACACCGACCCCGGGAGCCACCCCGACGCCGACACCGTCGGGCACTGCGACGTCGCCTCCGGCGGCCAGCCCGGACTCGGCTGCGCTGTCCAAGGCGCTCAAGGATGCACAGGCTGCCTACGTCAAGGGGGAGGCGGCTCTGCGCAAGGGCGACTTCGCGGCATACGGCCAGGCGCAGGCCGAGCTCAAGGATGCGCTCCAGCGCGCGGTCGACGCCTCGCCGCAGGGCAAGGCGACCGCCAAGCCCTGACGAGGATCACGATCGGGCCGACCTGTGGCAGCACGCGAATCGCGTACTGCCACAGGTCTTTCCGGCTACATTCGGCTCGATGCGCCACGCGGGACCGTCTCGATTTGGTCTTGCACGAGGTTTCGCGTAACGTTGCTCTTGCCGACGCGGGGTGGAGCAGCTCGGTAGCTCGCCGGGCTCATAACCCGGAGGTCGCAGGTTCAAATCCTGCCCCCGCTACTACGCAGAAGTGCGACCGTAGTGCTGATCGTCAGCCCCCCAGGGTCACCTGGGGGGCTGACGTCGTTCCCGGGCGTCTCCTTCGTGTCCTGCCGCGAGGCCGTCCACCACAACCACCCGCTGGCAGGTTGACGGTGCGGTGACGGTCGGAGTCAGGCCAGTGCGGCTTCGATCTTGTCGATCACGGCCGTCTCGTCGGGGGAGGTGTCGTCGGCTGCAGCGGCTGCGTCACGGCAGCTCCGCAGCACCATGGCGCGGTAACCGTCGACGAGGTGCGGCGCCTTGGCCTGCAACAACGAGATGGCCTCTCTCAGCAGCGCCAGGGTACGGGCCTCGACGTCTGCCGGGGTGCCCTTCGGCATCTCGGGGAACCCGCCCCTGCCGACGAGGGCAGCGATCTCCGGCGGAGAGCCTGCGATCGCCTTGGAGGCGGCGAACGATTCCTTGATGCTGTCGAACATGCCCTTCTCGGCACGTGACACCCACGCGCTCGCCAGCATCGCGGCCGAGCGCAGGGTGTGGTGTTCTTCTTCGGTGAACCCGGTTGCGTCCGCGGTCTCTGGCGGCGAGGTTGGCGCGCCGCTCGCGGGGGCCGCCTGCGGCTTCATGGGCTGTTCGGAGGGGATGTCGGTCATCGTCGTCTCCTGCTGACTGCGGTGGCGTCGGTGGGGACGGAGGTCACCCACCTCGATCTTGCACTGTGAAGTGGCTGCCTGTCGCTGGTCGAGCACCCGTGACGCGAAGCACTGGCGCGATCTCGTTCCTTGGCGGCAGGCTGGACCGTAGGCTCCACGACCGGCGGAGCACGACGAGGGGCCGACACCATGGCAGAGACGGTCAGGGAACGGGCCTCGCGGCTCATCGCGCACAGCAACCCAGCGGGCCTGCTCTACGGTGCCATCATCACCGGCGCCGTCATGAGCGCGACGGCGAACCACGTGCCGTCGACGGCTCGGGTCCTGGTCGCGGCTGTCTTCGTGCTCATCGTCTACTGGCTGGCCGACATCTACGTCCGGGCCTTCTCCGAGCCGTTCCACCACGGGCGATCACCGTTGCCCAGGCGCCTGGTCGCAGCGGCACGCCACGAGTCCCGGGTGCTGCTCGGTGGTGTGCCGGCCCTGGCGATGACGACCGTCGCATCACTGCTCGGCGCTGACACCGCCGTTGCGGTCAACCTCGCCCTCTGGCTCACCGTCGCGGAAGTCGGGGCGGTGGGCTACCTGTCGGCCCGCTACGTCGGGTCGAGTCCGCGGACGGCCTTCGGGGAGTCGCTCGCCGCAGCACTCCTCGGCGTGGTCATGGTGGTGGCCAAGACCTTCCTGCACTGAGCTCACGTGCTCAGCCGGCGACGATCAACTCGCCGTGCGAGGCATCGTCCGGAAGGTCATCCGGCAGGTCGAGGGCGAAGTCCGACGGCAGGCCCTCGACGGTCACGGCACCGGACGCGTCCACCGCGACGGAGATGGAGGCCTCGCCGACCCGCAGCCCCTTCACCGTGAGGGCACCGAAGGGCTGAGGCGACGGTGGCCGCACCTGCACCCGGCGGCCCGGCACGTCGACCGTGATCCCGAGCGCCACCGTGAGCATCGCCACGGCGGACGCGGCCGCCCACGCCTGAGGCCGACAGGATGCGGGGTAGGGGGCCCACTGCCCGAGCGCCGCCGAGTCGGCGAAGAGCTCGGGGAGCCGGTATTCGAAAGCCTCACCGACGTCCAGCAGCTTGCCCACGACGACTGCGGCCTGAGCGGCATGACCCTCCCGCGCCATGCCCAGGGCGCAGATGGCGGTGTCGTGGACCCACACCGATCCCGTGTGGTAGCCGATGGGGTTGAAACCGCCGTTGTCGGTCGCGAGCGTGGCGATGCCGAAGTCACCCAGCATCGTCGAGCCCACGAGCGTGTCGGTGACCTGCTGCGCCTCGCTCGGGGTGAGTGCTCCGGTGCCCAGGGCATGGCCCATGTTCGACCCGACACCGTCCACCGGACGGGCCGTGCCGTCGATGGCCATCGCGAGGTAGCGCTCGTCGGGCGGCCCGACCCAGAACCCTGACCGGATCCGCTGCTTGAGCACGCCGGCCCACTGCTCGAGCTCCTCCGCCCGGGCCAGGTCTCCGTGCGTGCTGTGGTCGCCGAGTGCCCGCAGGAGCGCGGCGGCGCCGACCGCCGCCTCGACGGCATACGCCTGCGCCTCGATGAGCGCGATGGGGGAGACCGCGATCGACCCGTCCCGGAAGCGCATCGAGTCACCCGAGTCCTTCCACCCCTGGTTGGCCAGGCCGTGGCCGCTCTCGTCGACGTACTTGATCAGCCCGTCCTCGTCGGGTGTCGCGAGGTCGGTGAGCCAGGACGTGGCCGCCCGTAGGTGCGGGAGGAGGGCGCGCACCTCGTCGACGTCCATCCCCCAGCGCCACGCGTCGTGCAGCAGGCAGATCCACAGGGCCGTGGCGTCCACCGTGCCCCAGTAGACGGGGGGCAGGCTGAAGTCGACGGACACGTCCTCGTATGCCGTGCGGCGCAGTTCGTGGGCGATCTTCCCCGGTGCCTCCGCCGTGTCGGCATCATGCTTCGTGCCCTGACGGCGGGCGAGGGCCCGGAGCGTGCCTGAGGCGAGCGTCGTTCCCAGGGGCAGCATCATCCGTGCCGTCCAGAGCGAATCGCGACCGAAGAGCGTGAGGTACCAAGGAGTTCCGGCCGCGGCGAACACGTCGCGAGGGTCGGCGGGATCCCGCAACAGCAGGCTGCGAAGGTCGGCCATCGACGCCCCCAGCAGTTTGCCCAGGCGCGGGTCGCTCGCATCGACCTGGAGGCTCTCCGGCCAGTCGACGGCGTCCGAGCCGGTGTCGGCCGGGAAGTGGCTCTCGCTTCGGCGGTCGGTCTGCACCTCGACCTCGACCTCCTGCTCGGACCCGGGAGCGACCGAGAGGAGGAACGTGGCCAGCACGCCGTCCGGGCCCACGTCGAGGTGGTCCGGGGCGGGGGAGAAGGTCACGCGAACCGACTGGGCATCCGAATGCCAGTGCGCGGCCGCACCTCGGTCCGAGGTCTCGCCCGTGCTCGCTCCCACACCGTGACCACCGTGGGCCTCGAGCAGCTGGCCGGTCGCGACGCCCGCCTTGACCGGGCCGATGTCCGCGCCGTCGCCACCGAGCCTGATCACGAGCGGGGCGTCGACCACCCGCGAGGCTCTGGAGGCCACCGAGACCCGTTCACGCAGGGTGCCCCCGGCCAGCCTCCGGCGGCGATGCAGCTCGACGGTGGGGTCCGGTCCGGGGTCACCGAGACCGCGGGCCGAGGTGAAGAACTCGCTGCGCGGACCACGGCTGGAGTGCGCCACCCTCACGAGCTGCGCCGCTCCGAGGCCCACGGTGAAGTGGGAGACGGCTCGCTGGTCGTCGACGAAGAAGCCGTGGGCGCCGCGCCCCCGCATCGACCCGTCCGTGTCGCTCAGGGCCG
Source organism: Terrabacter sp. P5_B1 (assembly GCF_056400505.1). Taxonomy (NCBI): domain Bacteria; kingdom Bacillati; phylum Actinomycetota; class Actinomycetes; order Micrococcales; family Intrasporangiaceae; genus Terrabacter; species Terrabacter sp. P5_B1. The sequence continues at coordinate 16,807 of NZ_JBFULD010000005.1, read as the reverse complement.
TGCCGTTGCCGTCGACACAGATGGCCAGGTCGTGCAGCCAGGGCTGTTGGCCCACCGGCTCCGTCGCCATGGGCGGTTCTGCGCCCCCGGCGCCGTCGGTGCCGTGCGTGGTCATGGGCCCTCCTGCTCGTGCTCGTGCCTGCGACGTGTGTGCGGAAGCGACGCGCCCTCTTGACACGGCCGCACGGGGAGCACAGTATCCGGATGACCATAAATACGTTTAAATCGCTACGATTTGAACGTTCCACTCCGGAGAGACGGCGTCAAGGGTGACTGCGAGTCCTTCTGCCACGCGGCGGACGACGATCAACGACGTGGCACGCGCCGCGTCGGTCTCCCGCCAGACCGTGAGCAACGTCGTCAACGCGCCGGAGCGCGTCGCTCCCGACACCCTTGCCCGGGTCCAGGCGCAGATCGAGATCCTCGGCTTCCGCCCCAGCCGAGCGGCTCAGTCCCTCAAGCAGGAGCGGGCCGGTGCCTGGGGCCTGGAGCTGAACTCAGCGGGGTTCGGGCGGCTCGGCTCGATCATCGACACCTTCCTCATCGAGCTGACGGGGTGCGCCTCCGTCCGGGGATCGCACGTCGTGCCCTTCACGGCGCCGGACCCCACCACGCCGATCCCCTCCTACGAGCGACTCGTCGCCAGCCGGGTCGCCGACGGCTTCGTGCTCACCGACACCCGCCGCAACGACCCGCGACCCGGCTGGCTCGACGCCCACCACGTGCCGTATGCCGCGTTCGGTCGCGTCTGGGACGACCCGAGCATCACCTCCTGGGTCGACGTGGACGGCGCGTCCGGCATCGAGGCGGCCGTGCACCATCTCGCGGCGCAGGGCTACGAGAAGATCGGCTACCTCGGTTGGCCGGAGGGCTCGCCCGTCGGCGACGACCGCCGCTCGGGCTGGCTGCGGGCCACCGCCGAGCTCGACCTGGCGCACCCGGAGTGGCAGGCGACGAGCCCGCAGGCGCTCGAGTCCGCCTCCCGTGCCGCGGCCGGCCTGGTCGACACCCTCGGCCGTGGTGCCGCGATCGTGTGCGCCTCCGACGCTCTGGCCCTGGGCGTCTGGCGCGTCCTCGTCGAACGCCATCTGGCGCCGGGCGTCGACGTCGGCATCGTCTGCTTCGACGACACGGACATCGCGCACGCGCTCGACCTCAGCAGCCTCCACCAGCCCCTCGACCGCGTTGCCGACCGTGTGCTCCACGTGCTCGGTACCGGTTCCGCCTCCCGCGATCCCGCGGGTGGTCTCCTCCTCCCCCCCGAGCTCGTCGTCAGATCCAGCTCGAAACCTGCGGGCGACCGCATGACACCGAAAGAGAAGTGACATGAGAGCACCCAGCACGCGAGCTGCAGCCGCACTCGCGCTCGCCGCCACCGGCGCGCTCGTCCTGAGCGCCTGCGGCGGAGGCGGATTCAGTGGCAGCAGCAACAACGCGCCGCAGAGCACGGCCAAGGGCCCGGTCAAGCTGACGATCATGATCGGCAGCTCCGGCGACGCGGAGACGACGGCGGTCAAGAAGGCGGCCGACGCCTGGGCGAAGAAGTCCGGGAACCAGGTCGAGGTCATCGCCGCGGCGGACCTCGGGCAGCAGCTCGGTCAGGCCTTCGCGTCGACGACGCCGCCCGACGTCTTCTACACCGACGCCTCCAAGGTCGGCACCTTCGCCAAGGCGGGCAACCTCTACGCCTACGGCGACCAGGTGAAGGACGCCGGCTTCCTGCCGTCCCTGGTGCAGACCTTCACCTACGACAACAAGTTCTACTGCGCACCCAAGGACTACTCGACCCTGGCTCTCGTGATCAACACCGACCTCTGGACCAAGGCGGGGCTCACCGACGCGGACGTCCCCAAGGACTGGGCCGGCCTCGAGGCGGTCGCCAAGAAGCTGACGTCCGGGAAGGTGACGGGCCTGGTCCTCGGTAACGACATCAACCGCAGCGGAGCCTTCATCAAGCAGGCCGGCGGCTGGATCGTCTCTGCCGACGGCAAGACGATGACGGCAGACAGCGCCCCCGCCAAGGCGGGTCTGGCGGAGGTCCAGAAGATGATGAAGGAAGGCGTCCTGAAGTTCAGCTCCGACACCTCACCGGCCACCGGCTGGGGCGGCGAGGCGCTGGGCAAGGGTGTGGCCGCGATGACCATCGAGGGCAACTGGATCAGCGGCGCCAAGAAGGACTTCCCGAACTTGAAGTACAAGGTCGTGGAGCTCCCCGCAGGATCGGCCGGCAAGGGCACCCTGCTGTTCAGCAACTGCTGGGGCATCGCCGCCAAGTCGCCGAACCAGGGGCAGGCGGTCGACCTGGTGAAGTCGCTCATCACGACGGACCAGCAGATGGCCTTCGCCGACGCCTTCGGCGTCATGCCGTCCACCGAGGACGGGGCCAAGGCCTTCGCGGCCAAGTACCCCGAGTCGCAGGCCTTCGTAGCCGGCGGGCAGTACGCCCAGGGCCCGGTCAACCTGCCCGGCTTCGACGAGGTGATGGCCAAGTTCAACTCCCAGCTGGCCACCATGGGCAAGGGCGGCAACCCGAACGCGTGGCTCGAGGAGCTGCAGAAGAACGGCACGGCGGCGCTCGCCGGCTGATCCCCCGTGTGGCGTCCGTCCGCCGCTCACCCGGCGGGCGGACGCCACCCCATCGCCTCACCGATCCCACAGGAGGGCTCCATGGCCCGCATCGACGACGAACGTCCGGTCGAGGACGTCGTCACACCCGCGGGGGCGCGGGCAGGCCAGGTGGCCTCGGCCTCGGCCGGCGTGCCGACGGGCCAGGCCGGCGTGCCGGGAGCTCGCGGAACCCGCACCCGGGGCGGCATCCGCGGTCGTGAAGGCACCGCGGGATGGATCTTCGTGGCCCCCATGATCATCATCCTCGGGCTCTTCCTCGTCATCCCCATCGGCATGGCGCTGTGGGTGAGCTTCACCAACTGGCAGGGCAACACCAACCCCTTCGCGGTCGGTCAGGGCACGGACGTCGTCGGCCTGAAGAACTACACCGACCTCTTCGCCCGGGACGGCCTGACCCGCGACAACTTCATGCAGTCCATCGGCAACACCTTCTACTACGTGCTGCTCGTCGTTCCGCTGCAGACGGTCCTCGCGCTCGGACTCGCCCTGCTCGTCAACAACTCGATGCTCAAGGGCCGCAGCTTCTTCCGCACCGCGTTCTACTTCCCGTCGGTGACGAGCTCGATCGCGATCGCCACGGTCTTCCTCTTCCTCTTCTCCAACACGGGCGCCGTCAACGCGTTCCTCGGCTTCTTCGGCATCGACGGGCCCCAGTGGTTCAGCGACAGCCGGGGACTGCTCCACCTGGCGTTCAACGCCGTTGGGGTGGACAACCCCGGTTGGGCGCAGGGCGAGATCCTCGGCCGCAGCATCTGGGACTGGCTCTCGGGGCCGTCGGTCGCGATGTTCGTCATCATCTTCCTCGTCATCTGGACGACCTCGGGCACCTTCATGCTGATGTTCATCGCGGCGCTGCAGGACCTTCCCGTCGAGATCGACGAGGCGGCCGCCCTGGACGGCACCACCGGGTGGCAGAAGCTGCGGCACGTGACGCTGCCGATGATCAGGCCGGCGCTCTTCCTCGTCATCACGCTCGGGCTGATCGGGACGTGGCAGGTCTTCGACCAGATCTACGTCATGGGCAAGGGCGCTCCGGCAGGGACCACGCTGAGCCCGGCGTTCCTGTCGTACCAGCAGAGCTTCGGCAACTTCCGCTACGGCTCGGGTGCGGCCATGGCCTTCGTCGTCTTTCTCATCATCATCGTCCTCACGCGGGTCCAGCGACACGTGCTGACCGACAGGGACGAGCGCAAGCCCTTCCTCGGACTCGGAGGCCGCAAGTGAACGCCCGCAAGTCCAACCCCGTCAAGACGATCCTGCTGTACACGGCGCTGCTGGCCTTCGCCGTCCTGTTCATCTACCCCTTCCTCATCCAGATCTCGACGTCGTTCAAGACCGACCCCGACGCCGCCAACAACCCGCTGTCGCTGGTGCCCAACCCGTTCACCGCGCAGGTGTGGCAGCGCATCTTCGGGGGCGGCGACGCGTCGGTGCCGGTCACCACCTGGGTGCGGAACTCGGTCCTCATCACCCTCGTCGTGACGGCGGCCCGGGTCTTCCTCGACTCGCTGGCCGGCTACGCGCTCTCGCGGCTGCAGTTCCGCGGTCGGAAGGCCGTCTTCGCCGGCCTGCTCGCGGTGATGGCGGTCCCGGGCGTGGCCCTGCTCATCCCCAAGTTCCTCATGGTCAACTACCTCGGCATCTACGACACGTACACCGCGATGATCCTGCCCCTCATCGTCGACGCCGCAGGTGTCTTCATCATGAAGCAGTTCTTCGACTCCGTGCCGGTGTCGATCGAGGAGGCCGCCCGCATGGACGGCGCGAGCATCTTCCGGACCTTCTGGTCCGTGGTGCTGCCCATGGCGAAACCGGCCCTCATCACCCTGACCATCCTGTCCTTCCAGGGCTCCTGGAACGAGTTCTCCCACTTCCTCGTGGTGACCAAGGGGACGCCGGAGCACCAGACACTCGTCACCGGCCTGGCGAGCATGACGAGCGGCCAGCTGGGCGCGGGCACGCAGTACCCGCTCAAGCTCGGCACCGCCCTGCTCACGACGATCCCGGTCGCGCTCCTCTTCTTCGCCCTGCAGCGCTACTTCATCCGCGGCGCCAACGAGGGAGGAGTCAAGGGCTGAGCTTGGCCCAGCCACCCAGTGCCCCAGGCAGATCCGATCGCCGGTCACACGCTCGCCTGCAGCGCTCGCACATAGCGGTCGGTGATGCCCTGCTGGACCATCCGGCCGACGGGCCCAGCGACTCTGGCCAGCAGGCCGACCGGGCGAGAGAAGGCCCGCACCGTGAACGTCACGACGTCTTCGGATCCCATCGACACGACGAAGGACTCCTCACCCGACTCGGGGTGTCCGGGCAGCGTCCCGTAGGCGAAGCCGCGACGGCGCGGCGCGTCGAGGACGCCGACGACGCGCACCGGTGCCCGAAGCGACAACGGCCCGACTCCCATCCGCAGGTCGGCGACCGCGGCGGCCCGGACCTGCGGGACCGACGGAAGCACCCGCACGCCCGCGCGGCGGTGCACGGCCCAACCGAGCAGTGCCTCGGTGCATCGCTCGAGGTCGGCGGCGCCGCGCCCGATGACGGCCTGACGTCGTAGGTGGTGGTAGCCGGCGGGCAGGCCTTGGGCGCCCAGCGACGCACCCACCTCGGGGTAGGTGAGCGGCGCGCGCGCGAGGTCGGCGAGCCGCTCACCGTCGAGCAGCTGCGCGTCCATGCGCCCAGCATGCCCGATCGTGCCGGCGGGCGGCGGCTGCCATGCTCGTGCCCATGGTCGGATCGGTCGTCCCGTCACCGCCGTCGTCAGCAGCCGCGACGACGCCGGGTCGCGCCATGTGGGTCTGGGTCTGGAGGGAGRCCGAGCCGGTCGTCCGGCTCGCCCGGACCAGGGGGCTGGACACGCTCTTCGTCGCGGTGCCCGCCGACCTGACGACGAGCCCGCGCCTGACGATGGTGCGCGACCTCGTGATGCAGGCCCGGTCGGCGGGTCTGCGCGTCGACGCCCTCGGCGGCGACCCCGGCTGGGTCGACGACCCCACCTGGGTGGTCGACCGCTGGCTCCGACCGGCCCTCGCGACAGGCCTTTTCACCGGGCTGCACGTCGACGTCGAACCGTGGACGACGGCCGCGTGGAGCACGCGACGGTCGACGACGGTCGACGCGTACCTCATGCTGCTCGACCGACTCGTGTCGACGAGCGGCGCCATCCCGCTCGAGATCGACATCCCGTTCTGGTTCGACCAGATCCCGGTCGGCGAGAGCTCGACGCTCGACAAGGAGGCGATGTGCCGGGTCTCGGCCGTGACGCTCATGGCCTACCGCGACACCGCGGTCGGGACGGACGGCACTCTCGCCGTCGCGGCTGCCGAGCTCGCGTCGGCTGCCGTCCTGGGGAAGCCGGTCCGCATCGGCCAGGAGACGACCTGTCTCGGCCTCCACCCGAGCCAGGTCAAGCAGACCTTCCACGGCCAGACCCTGACGCGGATGAACGATCAGCTCGCACAAGTGGATTCGGGGGCCAGTGCGTACGCGACGTACGCTGGCATCGCCGTCCATGACTTCACGGGGTATGCCGCCATGGCGCCGTGACGGGTGCCCGCGCACGGGTGAAGCGCGTCGCTCAGTGAGACAGGCTGCGGATCGGAAGCTCGAACCACCGCAGGTGGTCGAAGTCGACGTTGACGTGGGCCTCGTCGCACCGCTCGGGCGTCGCCGCGGCAAGGATCGCGCGTGCGTCGGCAAGGTGTCGGGCAAGCGAGTCCTCGCCGGCCCGCTCGTGCTGTGCGGGGTAGGTCAGGTGGCCCTGCTCGAAGCTCACCTGGTGCAGTCGCAGGGGCGGCTCGACCGGACCGTCCTTGTGCTTCCACAAGCCCGTCGCCGGCTCGAAGACGTAGTCGCCCAGCAGGCGCCACCCGTCACGAGCGACGAGCCGGACTGCCTCGATCACGTAGTCGGCGACGACGTCGGAGATGAAGTAGTTGAAGTTGACGCGCACCCAGCCGGGCTTGATTCCCTCGCAGCCGCGCCCGATCTCGCGCTCGAACTCGTGGGAGCGTTCGAGGTCGATGCCGAGCAGGTAGTGGCCGTAGGGGCCGGCGCACGAGCAGCCGCCGCGGGCCTGGATGCCGAAGAGGTCGTTGAGGACGGCGACGACGAAGTTGTGGTGCAGGTAGCGCTCGCCCTGGCCGCGGACGACGAACGACACGATCGACAGTCGCTCCGCGTCGAGGTTGCCGAGGATCTCGATGCCGGGCTCGTCCCTCCAGGCCGCAACGGCGCGCTCGAGGAAGTGGTCCTCGCGGGCGCGGATCGTCGAGGTGCCGACGGCCTGCTTGAGCTTGAAGACGAGACCGGCGCGGATCGCCTCGATGATGGCAGGGGTGCCGCCCTCCTCGCGGTGCGCGGGGTCGGTGAGGTAGGCGTGGTCGTCGGGGTTGACGTACGCGACGGTGCCGCCGCCGGGCACGTCGGGCACCCGGTTGGTCATGAGCTCGCGGCGCACGACGAGGACGCCGGGCGTGCTCGGGCCGCCGATGAACTTGTGGGGGCTGAGGAACACCGCGTCCTTGTATGCCGTGTCGTCGGCCACGCCGCGCCCACCACGGCCGTACATCTCGATGTCGACGTAGGGCGCCGCAGCGGCATAGTCCCAGAACGCGAGGGCACCGTGCTCGTGCAGGAGGGAGGAGATCGCGTCGGTGTCGGTGACGATGCCCGTGACGTTGCTCGCGGCCGAGAAGGAGCCGACGAGGAGCGGGCGCTCGGCGTGCTCGACGAGTTGCTGCCGCAGCACCGCGATGTCGACGTGGCCGTCCAGGTCCTGCGGGATCACGACGACGTCGGCGACGCACTCACGCCACATGACCTCGTTGGAGTGGTGCTCGTAGGGACCTATGAAGACGACCGGGCGCTGGTCGGCGGGGACGAGTTCGCTCGCGTGCCAACGGTCCTCGAAGTTCGACGGGATGCGAAGTCCGAGGATGCCGACGAGCTTGTCGATGGCCCCGGTGCAGCCCGAACCGGCGAAGACGACCACTGTCTCGTCGTCACCACCGACGGCGTCACGGATCGTGCGACGGGCATCCTCGCGCAGCCGGGTCGTCTGCAGGCCCGTGCCCGAGCTCTCGGTGTGGGTGTTGGCGTAGCGGGGGAGCACCTCGTCGCGGATGAAGTCCTCGATGAAGGTCAGGCCGCGACCGGAGGCGGTGTAGTCGGCGTAGGTGACCCGTCGCGGGCCGTAGGGCCCGTGCATCACCTGGTCCTCGCCGATGACTCCGGCACGGATGGTGTCGAGAAGGTCGGTCTGCGCTGCTGCCTCCATGGCAGACCATCATAGCGCCTGGTGATGCTAAGGCAAAAGAGCATAACTAGGTGTTGGGTCAGGCGCCGCCGGTCGGGTCAGGGTCCCGGAGTCACTTGGGGGTGGCCACGCAGATGACCGTGCCGGTGCCGCCCGAGGAGGCGGCGCTGGTGAAGGCGCCCCGGGCGCCGTGTGCCGAGCACAGGCGACGTGCGGCGCCGTCGTCGGTGAGGGCGCTCCTGTCGATGAAGGTGACGCTGCCCAGCGAGGACGGGTCCGTGCAGTCGACCCTCTTGAAGTCGTCGGAGCCGACGGCCGCGACGCACTGACCGGTCTGGACGCCGTGCGTGCCGTCGTCGGCAGTGAAGGCACGGAAGAGGAAGAACGCGAGGATTGCCAGGAGAGGAACGGCGTACGGCCTGAGGCGCGACAGGCGGCCGCCGGGAGCGGCAGCGGGGACAGGGCGGTCGGTCATGGGTGCAGCGGCTCCTGATGGTTGGTGACGGGTTCCCCGAGCGCATTCTCCACGCACGTCGTCCACCGAGCCTGATCGGTGCCCCGTCGCCTCGCGTTCGCGTCGCATAGGGTCGAGCCCGTGACAGCCATCTCCTATCCACTTGCCGAGCGCACGCTCGCCAACGGCCTGCGTGTCATCGTCAGCGAGGACCACACGGTGCCCAACGTCGCGGTGAACCTCTGGGTCGGAGTGGGCTCGCGCCACGAGACACCGGGTCGCACCGGTTTCGCGCACCTCTTCGAGCACCTGATGTTCCAGGGCAGCCGCAACGTCGCCTCCGGCGAGCACTTCTCGGCCCTCATGGACGAGGGAGCCCGGCTCAACGCGACGACGTGGTTCGACCGCACGAACTACTTCGAGACCGTGCCGACCGGTGCCCTCGAGCTCGCCCTGTGGCTCGAGGCCGACCGCCACGGCCACCTGCTCGACGCGCTGACGCAGGAGAACCTCGACAACCAGCGCGACGTCGTCAAGGAGGAGAAGCGCCAGCGCTACGACAACGTGCCCTACGGGTCGGCCCTCATCGACATCTACGCGACGGTCTTCCCCGAGGACCACCCCTACCACCACCCGACGATCGGGTCGATGGAGGACCTCGACGCCGCCACTCTCGAGGACGTCCACGCCTTCTTCCGGGCGCACTACGGGCCGAACAACACCGTCCTCACCCTCGTCGGGGACGTGACCCCGGAGGAGGGGTTCGCCGCCGCCGAGAAGTACTTCGGACCCCTGCCGGCCATCGAGCTGAGCTGCCGTGCTCGGCACCCGCAACTGCCGCCGCTGGCCGGGCCCGTGCGGCTCGACCGGGTCGGTGACGTGCCGAACGACCGGATCTACGTCTCGTTCCGGCTTCCCGTCGACACCACTGCCGACTACCTCGCCTGCCAGGTCGCCGTCGACGTCCTCGGCGGCCTCGCGAGCTCACGGCTCGTGCGTCGGCTCGTCCGCACCGACGAGACGGCCGTGGCCGTGGGCGGCTGGACGATGGGCCTCGTCGACGGGTCCGGTCTGGGCGCCATCACCGTGGACGTGTCCGTCGGTGCCGACGTCGACGAGATCGAGTCCGCCGTGTGCGAGGAGATCCGTCGTTTCGTCGAGGAGGGCCCGGATGCCGCGGAGCTGGAGTCGGTCATCGCCGACACGGAGCGCTCGTGGCTGAGCGCCCTCGCCAGCATCGAGGAACGCGCCGACCACATCAGCCACCACGCGCTGCTGACGGGCGACGCGGCATACGTCAACACGTTCGTCGACCGCATCCGCTCCGTGACCGCCGAGCAGGCGCGCAGCGCCGCGGCGACCTGGCTCGACCCCGAGGCCCGGGCCGTCGTCCGCTACCTCACCGACGCGCCCGACCCGACGTCCCAGGACCCCGAGGAGGCCTCATGACCGCCGTCGCCCGCCCCGTCGTCGCCCCGCCCGAGCCGTGGGAGTTCCCCGAGGGCAGCACCTACGACCTGCCGAACGGTCTGCGGCTGCTCACCTACGACGTCCCGGGCCAGTACGTCGTGTCGGTCCGGATCGGTGTGCCCGTGTCGCTGCGCGACGAGCCGCGCGAGCGTGAGGGTGTCGCCTCGATCATGGCGCGCACCCTCGACGAGGGGACGGAGCACCACACTGCCGAGGAGTTCGCGCGACTGCTCGAGCGCAAGGGCGTGAGCTTCGGGGCGGGCATGGCCGACGCGGGCCTGTCCATCGACCTCGATGTCGTCAAGGGCAACCTCGAGCCCGCGCTGGACCTGTTGCGCCAGATCCTCACCGAGCCGACCTTCCCGCAGACCGAGGTCGCCCGCCAGGTCCGCACCCGGATCGCCGAGATCGAGCAGGAGCGCTCGAACGCCGCTCACCGGGCGGGACTCGAGTTCGTCCGCACCTTCTACGCGCCGGAGGACCGGTCGTCCCGACCCACCGGCGGCACCCTCGAGACGGTGTCGTCCATCACCCGTGAGGACGTCGCGGCCTTCCATGCCGAGCACGTCGTCGCGTCCGGCGTGACCCTCGTCGTCGCCGGCGACCTCCGCGGCCTCGACGTGCCGGTGCTCGTCGAGTCGGCTCTGGGCCGCTGGGCGAAGGGCCCTCGCCATCGTGAGCGCCACCTCCAGCACGCGGCCGCGCTCGCACCCGACCGCGGGCGCATCGTGCTCGTGTCCCGACCGGGCTCGGTGCAGACCGAGCTCGTCATCGGAGCGCCCGGTCCCGACCGGTCCGTCGAGGGCGGCTGGGCGCCCTACCCGGTGCTCGGCTTCGTCCTCGGCGGTTCGCCCAATGCCCGCATCGACGCGGTCCTGCGTGAGGAGAAGGGCTACACGTACGGAATCCGCTCGAGCTTCCGGCCCCGTCGCCGTGGTGGCGTCTTCCTCACCTCGGGCTCGGTGCGGGCGGACTCGACCGCGGAGTCGCTGCGGCTCCTGGTCGAGATCCTCGACGGGGGCCGAGATGGCTTCACCGACAAGGAGATCCGTTCGGGCGTGGACTTCATCTCCAAGACTGCGCCCGGCCGCTACGCCACGGCCGACGCCATCGCCGACGAAGCGGTCAGCATGGCACTCGACGGTCGCACGACGGCCTTCACCACAGCCAACCTGCGTGACCTCGCGACGGTCGACCGCAGCCGCGTCGACGCGGCCTACGCGCGGTTCGCCGAGGGCGCCGGCATCGGGGCGGGCGCTCCGGGCGCCGGGTGGACCATCGTCATGGTCGGCGACGCCACAGCGCAGCTCGAGGCGATCGAGGCCCTCGACCTCGGCGACGTCACCGTCGTCACCGACCCCTGACCCCGGCCCTGACCCTGACCCTGACCCTGACCCTGACCGGGACGGGTCAGAGGCGCGGGTCGAGGGCGCGCTCCATCACGAAGTCGTCCTCGTAGACGCCGCCGACGAGGAACCGCTTGGTGCCGACGCGCTCGAAGCCGCTCTTGCCGTAGAAACGCTGGGCGCGCTCGTTCTGCTGGTTGACGCCGAGCCAGACGCCGGCGGCGCCCTTCTCGCGCGCCCACTCGAGGGCTCGAGCCATGAGGAGGGCGGCCGCGCCCGTGCCGTGGGCCTGCGGCAGTACGTAGATCTTCGACAGCTCGACCGTCGGCCGGAGCCGGATCGTGGCACGCACGTCGTCGTCGGACGGCTCGCCGCGCACGAGCATGGCGTAGCCCAGCACGGTCCCCGCGCTCTCGGCCAGGAGGACGTACCGAGTGGGGTCGGCGACGTAGTCGGCGAAGCGCTCGGGGGAGAGGACCCCGTCGACGAATGCCTCGACCCGGTCCCGGGTCATCGACGGCGGGCACGCGAGCCCGAACGTCGCGGCCGCTACGGCGGCGACCAGAGGGACGTCCGCCGCGCCGGCAGGGCGGACCGTCGCCCCGGGGACTGAGGCGGAGACGGGGGCAGCGCTGTCGGTGGATCCGGTGCTCATGCCGAAAGGCTAGGCCGTGCGGTTCCCCTCGCCCTGCGCTGACCGGTCAGTGGTCTCAGGCCGGTGACGTCCCGATGCGGGAGAGCACCTCGTCGTGCAGCAGACCGTTGGTCGCGAGCGCGTTGCCGCTCCAGCAGCCGTCCCGCCCGTCGAGGCCGGTGAAGCGGCCGCCGGCCTCCTCGACGATCGCGACGAGCGCTGCCATGTCGTGGACGGCGAGCTCGGGCTCGGCCGCGATGTCAGCGGCGCCCTCGGCGACGAGCATGTAGGACCAGAAGTCCCCGTAGGCGCGCGTTCGCCAGCAGTCGTCCATGAGGTCGAGGAAGTCGTCACGACGCCCGCGCACGCGCCAGCCAGCCAGTGAGGAGTACGACAGGGACGCGTCGCCGAGCCTCCCGACCTGCGACACGGAGATGCGCCGGGCCGAGGACAGCGAGCGGCCGCTCCAGGCCCCGGAGCCGGTCGCCGCCCACCAGCGCCGCTGCAGGGCCGGCGCGGCGACGAGGCCGAGCACCGGCACGTTGTCGACGACGAGGCCGATGAGGGTGGCCCACACGGGCACTCCGCGCACGAAGTTCTTCGTGCCGTCGATCGGGTCGATGATCCAGCGTCGGGGACCGTGGCCGGTCGTCTCGAACTCCTCACCCTCCACGGCGTCGCGTGGACGGGTGCGCTTGAGCTGGTGCCGGACGAGCTCCTCTGCCGCGCGGTCTGCATCGGTGACGGGCGTGAGGTCCGGCTTGCTCTCCACGACGAGGTCGGCGGCGCGGAAGCGTGCCATCGTCACCCGCTCGACGGCATCCGCCAGGACGTGGGCCAGACGGAGGTCGTCGTCGTAGGAGGTCACCGAGTCAACCTAGCGGCATCGAGGTGAGCGGGGGAGCGCGGCCYGAGGACGTATGCCGCTGCGGCTCAGTGATCCTCGGTCGTGCTCCGGCTGCTGAGCAGGCGTCGCAACGACTCGAGCCGCGAGGCGCCGGCAGGGCCGGCGTGGCCCTCGGCCACCCACGCGTCCAGCGCGCACTCCTCCTCGTCGTGGGTGCATCCGCGAGGGCACCCGTCCGTGCCCTCGGCGAGGTCGGGGAAGTGGTCGATGATGTGGTCGACGTCGATGTGGGCGAGTCCGAACGAGCGGATGCCGGGCGTGTCGATGACCCAGCCGTCGTCCGAGCCGTCGGCGCCGCGCAGGCGGAGCGCCACGGCGTTCGTCGAGGTGTGGCGGCCACGGCCGGTCGTGTCGTTGACGATGCCCGTCGCCCGCAGGGCACCCGGCACGAGGCCGTTGACGAGGGTGCTCTTGCCGACGCCGGAGTGACCGACGAGGACGGAGACCTTGCCGGAGAGCTTGGCGCGGAGGGCTTCCAGTCCCGAGAAGTCCCCGTCCTTCCACGAGGTCACGACGTGCTCGACCTCGAGCGGCGTGTAGTTGGAGAGGAACCCGGTGGGATCGACGAGGTCGGCCTTGGTCAGGGCGAGCAGCGGCTCGAGGTCCGCGTCATAGGCCGCGACGAGGCAGCGGTCGACCATCCGCGGCCGGGGCTCGGGGTCGGCGAGCGCCGTGACGATGACGAGCTGGTCGGCGTTGGCGACGATGATGCGCTCGTAGGGGTCGGTGTCGTCGGCCGTGCGCCGCAGGACCGAGCGACGCTCCTCGATGCGCACGATGCGTGCCAAGGCGTCCGGACCGCCCGCAAGGTCGCCGACGAGAGCGACGTCGTCACCCACCACGACGCGCGTGCGGCCGATCTCGCGGGCCTTCATGGCCGTGACGACACGCTCGGGTTCCTTCTTGCCGAGCGAACCCTTGGGGATCAGGCACGTGTAGCGACCACGGTCGACGCCGATGACCATGGCGACGACCGCGTCGACGTGGGCGGGGCGKTCCTTCGTGCGGGGCCTGGATCCCTTGCGGCTCGGACGGACCCGGATGTCACCCTCGTCGAGGTCCCGCCAGCTCATCGGGCGCGCACCACCGGACCGGAGCCGTCGAGCATGCCCCGCCACAGCCCGACGAAGTCGGGGAGGGTCTTGCGCGTCGTGTCGATGTCCTCGACGTCCACGCCCGGCACGCGCAAGCCGATGATGGCTCCGGCGGTGGCCATCCGGTGGTCGTGATAGCTGCGGAAACGCCCGCCGTGCAAGCGCGCCGGCGCGATGCGCAGGCCGTCCTCGGTCTCGGTCACCTGCGCGCCGAGCCCGCCGAGCTCCGCGGTCAGTGCCGCGAGCCGGTCGGTCTCGTGCCCGCGGATGTGCGCGACACCCCGGATCCACGTCGGGGTCGACGCGAGGGCCGCGAGGGCGGCGACCGTGGGGGTCAGCTCCGCCGCGTCATGCAGATCGATGTCGATGCCGACGAGCTCGCCGCTGCCGACGACGGTGAGCCCGGAACGGTCGAGCCGCACGTCGGCGCCCATGGTGTCGAGGATCTCGCGCAGGAGGTCACCGGCCTGGGTGGTGTGCTGCGGCCACCCCGGCACGCGCACCGTGCCGCCCGCGACGAGGGCCGCGCCGACGAAGGGTCCGGCGTTGGAGAGGTCCGGCTCGACCGACACGTCGAGGGCGTTGATCTCGGACGGCTCGACGCGCCACCGGTTGGGCTCGCTGTCGTCGACGATCGCCCCGGCGTCGCGGAGGGTCTCGACCGTCATCAGGATGTGGGGCTCGCTCGGCACGGGCTTGCCGTCGTGGTGCACGGTGACGCCCTCGTCGTAGCGCGCCCCGGCGAGCAGGAGGGCGGAGATGAACTGCGAGGACGCCGAGGCGTCCATCGTCACCACGCCGCCGGACACGCGACCCCGGCCGTTGACCGTCACCGGAAGGTGTCCGGCGTCGTCGTCGAGGTCGGCCCCGAGCGCACGCAGCGCGTCGATGACGGGTCCCATGGGGCGCACCCGCGCCTGCGGGTCGCCGTCGAGCCGGACGGGCCCGTCGGCCAGAGCCGCGACCGCCGGCAGGAAGCGCATGACCGTGCCGGCGAGCCCGCAGTCGATGTCGACGTCGCCGGTCAGCGTCTCTGGCGGGGTGACGACCCAGTCGGGGACGTCACCGACCACCGACTCACCCTCCGCCGCGACGTCGTCGATGCGCACTCCCAACGACCGCAGCGCGTCGGCCATCAGCAAGGTGTCGCGCGAGCGCAGCGGCGCCCGCAGGCGTGACCGCTCGGTCGCCAGGGCCGCCAGGACGAGGTAGCGGTTCGTCAGTGACTTGCTTCCCGGGAGCACGACCGTGGCATCGAGCGGACCCGAAGCGACCGGGGCCGCCCAGTCCGGCTCCGCCGTCAGGATGGCGCGGTCAGAGCCACCAGTCGTCACGGGCGTCGGGTGAGGGGACGGTTCTGCGGGACTCAAGTCAGCTCACGACGTCCTGGGCTCGCCGGGCCAGCAGACGGGCCTCGCGCCTGGCCGTCCGCTGGGCGTGGCGGGCCTCGCGACGGGTGGTCTTCGTGACGTGCTGGGCGCGCCACGCGAGGCCGGGGCGGCCCTCGGTGTCGACGGCCGCGAGGAGCAGACCGCCGAGCAGGCCGACGTTCTTGAGGAAGAGGCTGCGGCTCTGCGCCTTTCGGGTGGGGTCGGTCTCCTCCCAGAACGCGTGCTCGATGGCCGTGGTCGGGACGACGGACGCCGCGAGCACGGTCGAGGCCAGACGCGGCATACGCCCCGTTGCGAGGAGGAGGCCACCGCCCAGGAGGGCCGCGCCGTTGACCCGGACGAAGAGGTCGGGGTCCTTGGCGGCCACCTCGACCCCGGGGACCTGGTCGGGCACCTTCTGGAGCAGGTGGGCGGCCTGGTCGGTGCGCGCGGCGGGGTTGCGGAGGGCTTCCACACCGGCGGCGACGAAGACGGACGCGAGCAGCGGACGGGCGAGACGGCGGACGATCATGCGATTTCCTCCTCTGGCCGCAGAGCGCCGAAGCGCATCGCGGCCGTCGTGGACGTGTGGACACCTACGGTATCGACATACCCGCGGCAGAGCGGAGGACGCCCGCGCTGGGCCGCTCGAGGCCGCTCGAGGTCGCCGCGGCATACGCTGTGGCTCATGTGTGGGAGGTATGCCGCGAGCGCGCGGCCCGACGAGCTCATCGAGGCCTTCGACGTCGAGCAGGACCACACCGGGGAGCCCTCGCGCAGCGTGCTCAAGAACCCGCAGAGCCCGCCGGCAGGAGAGCCCGACTGGAACATGGCGCCCTCCAAGCAGGCGCCCGTCGTGCTGACACGGTGGCCGCGGAGCGAGGACGCGAACGACGGCCACGGCGGCGAGTCCCACCCGCTCCGCCAGCTCCGTCTTCTCACCTGGGGTCTCGTGCCGGCCTGGTCCAAGGACGTCAAGATGGGTCTGCGCATGACCAACGCCCGCGCCGAGTCGGTCCTCGGCAAGGGCGCCTTCGCCAAGGCCGCGATCTCGCGGCGCTGCATCGTCCCGGCCGAGGGCTGGTACGAGTGGCAGGTCTCTCCGACCGCCGTCGACGCCAAGGGCAAGCCGCGGAAGCAGCCCTTCTTCATCCGTCGGGCCGACGGTGCTCCCGTCGCCTTCGCAGGCCTCTACGAGTTCTGGCGCGACCGGGAGCTGCCCGACGGTGACCCGGCGGCGTGGCTCACGACGTTCACCATCATCACGACCGCGGCCGATCCCGGCATGGACCGCATCCACGACCGCCAGCCCCTCGTCCTCGAGCCCGAGCAGTGGGAGCAGTGGCTCGACCCCGACGAGAAGGACCCCAGCTACGTCCAGGAGGTCCTCGGGTTCGCTGCGCCCGGTCGGTTCGAGGCGCACCCCGTGAGTCGTGCCGTCGGGGCGACGCGCAACAACGGACCGGCCCTCGTCGAGCCCGTCCCCGAGTCCGAGCTCGAGGGCGTCGTCGACCCGATGACGGGTGAGGTGGTCGGCGCGTGACGGCCCCGGTCCGCGTGTCGGTCCGCGAGATCGAGACGCCGGGCGGGCCCGGACGCGTCCACGTCCAGCGCCCCCCCGGCGCGCGCGGCACCGTCGCCCTCGGGCAC
>NZ_JBFULD010000004.1:0-41946 GCF_056400505.1 Terrabacter sp. P5_B1 | reverse complement strand
GGGCCGACGTGGTCGTCGTCGACGCGGACGCGCGCCCGACCCGGGTCATGAGACGCGGGCGCTGGCTGGACGCGGCGCTGCCCTAGGCTCGGTCGGTGACTTCTCCCCGCTGGTCCACCGCTGTCTTCGACCTCGACGGCACGCTGGCCGACACGATCAACCTCATCGTCGAGTCCTACCAGCATGCCTTCCGCACGATCCTCGGTCGCGAGGAGGACCCGACCGTCATCCGCTCGTGGATCGGCCGACCGCTCCTCAGCGCCTTCCGCGACCACTCGCCGGAGCAGGCGGACGAGCTCTACGCAACGTACCTCCAGTGGAACGCCGACAACACCGAGCGGCTCATCCGGGGCTACGACGGCGTCCGTGAGGTGCTCCGCGAGCTGCGCGCGGCCGGCGTCAACGTCGGCGTCGCCACCTCGAAGCGCCGCGAGTCGGCGCAGCAGGCCATGGACATCCTCGGTCTCAGCGAGCACGTCGAGGTCCTCGTCGCCATGGAGGACACCGAGCGGCACAAGCCGGACCCGACCCCGCTGCTGCTCGCGCTCGAGCGGATGGGCCGCGGCTCGAACGACGCGGTCTACGTCGGTGACGCCGTCGTCGACGTGCTCGCCGGCAAGGCGGCGGGCATGGACACCGTCGCCGTCACGTGGGGCGCGGGGCTGCCCGAGGCGCTCCACGGCGTGCGGCCGACGGTCGTCGCGCACGACGCCGACGAGCTGCGCACCGCCCTCCGGGGCTGAGGCGCGGCTCCGCCCCGCCCGCGCTCGGACCCATCCCGCCCCATCCCGCGCGGTCCCGCGCGATCCCGCCCCATCCCGCCCCATCCCGCCTCATCCCGCCCCATCCCGCGCGAAGCGTCCGAGGGCCGGAGGGGTCGGGCCGTAGGGCCTAGCATCTGTGCGTGCACAGCTTCGACAAGGACGCCGACCACGTCGCCGTCGACAAGGTCCTCCGCTACGCCCGCGAGCGCCTGCTCATGGACCCGATCCCGCTCGACGGCGCCCAGACCGAGAAGCACCTCCGGTCGGCCGCCGGGCAGACCATCACCGCGGCGGGCCTCGGCTCGACGCGGGCGATGGAGCTCTTCGAGCACACCCTGGCGCCGGCCTGCCTGTCGACGGACCACCCCCGCTACCTCTCCTTCATCCCGTGCGCGCCGACACGTGAGGCCGCGGCCTTCGACGTCGTCGTCGGCGCCTCGTCCATCTAC
Organism: Terrabacter sp. P5_B1; assembly: GCF_056400505.1. NCBI lineage: Bacteria > Bacillati > Actinomycetota > Actinomycetes > Micrococcales > Intrasporangiaceae > Terrabacter > Terrabacter sp. P5_B1. The sequence goes on along the minus strand of NZ_JBFULD010000004.1, from coordinate 40,733 downwards.
GGCGGGTCGTGGATGGAGGGCGCGGGCGCGGTCTACGCCGAGAACCAGGCGCTGCGCTGGATCAGCGACCTCGCGGGCCTGCCCGAGTCCGCGGGCGGCGTCTTCGTGCCCGGCGGCACGGTGGGCAACCTGTCCGCGCTCGTCGTGGCACGGCATACGGCCAGGGCTCGCGCCACGGAGGCCGGCACGGGCGCCCGGCCCTTCCGGATCGCCGCGACCGACAACGCGCACTCGTCCGTCGTGTCCATGGCGGCCGTCATGGACGCCGAGGTGTGCGGCGTGCACGTCGACGAGAAGCTGCGCCTGACCGGCCCCGAGCTGCGCAAGACCCTCGAGGAGCACGGTCCCGAGACCTTCTTCGCCGTCGTCGCGACGAGCGGCACGACGAACTTCGGCGTCGTGGACGACCTGGCGTCGGTCGCCGAGGTCTGCCGCGAGTTCGGCCTGTGGCTGCATGTCGACGGCGCCTACGGTGGCGCCGGGCTCGCCGCACCTTCCGTGCGGCACCTCTTCCAGGGCATCGAGCACGCCGACTCGTTCATCGTCGACCCGCACAAGTGGCTCTTCGCCCCCTTCGACTGCTGCGCCCTCATCTACCGCGAGCCCGAGCTGGCCCGCGTCGCGCACACGCAGGAGGCGGGCTACCTCGACGTCATCACGAAGTCGGCCGAGTGGAACCCCACCGACTACTCCATCGGGCTGACGCGCCGGGCGCGAGGGCTGCCGCTCTGGTACTCCCTCGCCGTGCACGGCACCGACGCCTACGTCGAGGCGATCGAGAGCACGCTCGAGGTGACGCGCTTCGCCGCGGACGAGATCGGCCGCCGCGCCTACCTCGAGGCGGTGCGCGAGCCCGACCTCTCGGTCGTGGTCTTCCGGCGCCTCGGGTGGGGCCCGGCGGACTACCAGGAATGGACCGACCGGCTGCTGGGGGAGGAGTTCGCGTTCGTCGTGCCGACGACCTTCCGCGGCGAGACGCTGACGCGCTTCGCCATCGTCAACCCGCAGACGACGAAGGAGGACGTCAACGCCATCCTCGACACGATGTCGTAGGGGTCGAACTGGTGTGGGAGTGACCGGTGTGACGGGTGTTCCAGACGGGTCGAAGCGGCCCCGCGACGCGCCCGCGCCTGCGGCGGGCGGCGAATGACACCCCTGTCATTTGGGTCTAGGGTGTGACCGGAGCCAACGCACGGCGCGAGACGCAGCACGACTGCAGCGAGACGGGGACATGAGCACAGAACACGCCACGGCGCAGCCGGACCGCCACGACTCCGAGAGCGGCCTCAGCGCGCGCGACCTCGAGATCCTGGCCTTCGAGCGCCAGTGGTGGAAGTACGCCGGCTCCAAGGAACAGGCGATCAAGGAGCTCTTCGACATGAGCTCGACCCGGTACTACCAGGTGCTCAACGCGCTCCTCGACAGCCCGGAGGCCCTCGAGGCCGACCCGATGCTCATCAAGCGACTGCGCCGGATGCGCGCGAGCCGTCAGCGCGCGCGCACGAGCCGCCGCCTCGGCATCAACGTCTGAGATCAACGTCTGAGCCGTCCCAACGGTTGAGCGGACCCACCCGGCGGGGCCACGGGTGCGCGCCCTTCTTGCGCAGGCATGGTTCACTTCCCTCATGGCCGAGGTGACCATCCGTCGCGCGTCGGCTGACGACGCCCTCGTCGTCGCCGCCCTGCACCTGCAGTTCGCCCGCGAGCTCGGTATGCCGTCCGAGCCCGGCTACCTCGACCGTTTCGTCGACGCGTGGCTGGCCGAGCGGCCCGACCGGCCGACGTGGATCGCGGAGAGCCGCGGCCAGCACGCCGGCATCCTCGAGACCCGACGCATCCGGGCGCTGCCGTGGCCGGGGCGCAAGGACGTGTCGTGGCTGCACGTCGGCGGCCTGTTCGTGGCGCCCGGCTGTCGTGACCGTGGGGTGGGCCGGGCCCTCACCGAGGCCATGATCGAGTGGTCGCGCACGACCGACGTCAAGTGGATCCGGCTCAACGCGCCCGACGACCGTGCGCAGGAGTTCTACGAGCGACTCGGCTTCACCTTGCCCGGGCGGCTCATGGAGTTCGACCTGCGGGACCCGCGGTGAGCGGTCCGGCCTGGGTCCCCGCGCCCGGCCCGACGAACTCGCTCGTCGACGTCGCGGGCCTGCGGGTCGGCCACTGCACCCGGGACGAGCCGGGCTGGCTGACGGGCGTCACCGTCGTCGTCGCGCCGCCCGGTGGAGTGGTTGCCGGCGTCGACGTCCGCGGCGGTGGTCCCGGCACGCGGGAGACCGACGTCCTCGACCCCCGCAACCTCGTCGACCGGGTGCATGCCGTCGTCCTCGGAGGCGGGTCCGCCTTCGGGCTCGCCGCCGCCGACGGCGTGATGGACGCGCTGGTTGCCGAAGGCATCGGCTGGCCGGTCGGCGAGCGCGGACAGGTCGTGCCGATCGTGCCGTCCGCGATCCTCTTCGACCTGGGGCGCGGCGGCGCGTGGGGTCACCGCCCGCGCGCGGAGGACGGCAGGGCGGCATACGCCAGCGCGTCGGCAGCCGCCGTGGAGCAGGGCTGCGTCGGCGCCGGCACGGGAGCGAAGGTGGGCGGCTTCAAGGGCGGCATCGGCTCGGCGAGCGTCGTGCTCGCGTCGGGCACCACCGTCGCCGCGCTCGTCGCCGTCAACGCGGTCGGCTCGGCCGTCGACCCGGCCACCGGCCTGCCGTATGCCGTCGGGCTCGGCCTCGGGGACGAGCTGGCCCAGGTGAGGCGCCCGAGTGCCTCTGAGCTCGAGGAGTCACGGGCCCGGGCCGAGGCGCTGCCCGCGAACGCCGGCCGCCCCGGCCTGGCGACGACGATCGGGGTCATCGCGACCGATGCGACGTTGACGAAGGGGCAGTGCCAGAAGGTGGCCGGCATCGGTCACGACGGGTTCGCGCGGGCGCTCAAGCCGGTGCACACCCTCTTCGACGGCGACACGCTCTTCGCCCTGGCGACGGGCGAGCGGTCGGCGCCCGATCCCGTGGAGCAGACGCTGCTCATGGAGGCCGGGGCCGACTGCGTCGCGCGGGCCATCGTCCACGCCCTGCTCGCCGCGACGTCGGTCGACCGCTCGGCCGACGGCGGCGTCGCCCTGCGGTCGTGGTCCGACGCCTTCCCGTCCGCGATCCCGGGCTGAGTCCGGCCCGAGGCTTGCAGTTGAGGTGGTGGAGTTCTTTCGCCACCTGGTGCCGATGAAGCTCCTCGACCGTGGAGCACCACAGCCGCCCACATCCCCTCACCGGGGCCCTCGGTCATCCACAGGCGCGGCCGGCACTGGGCCGCCTGAGGCGCAACTCGGTCACGCTCTCGGGCATGGACCTGTCGCCGGTCGACCGCGTGCTTCGACATCAGGACGGGGTGGTCTGGAGAGCGCAGGCACTCGAGTGCGGCCTCGACGACAACGCCCTCGAGCGACTGCTGCGCCGCCGACAGCTGGCTCGGGTCCACCCCGGCGTCTACGTAGGCCACACCGGGCCCCCACGTGGTCGCAGCGAGCCTGGAGCGCCGTGCTCTTCCACTGGCCCGCGGCGCTTGCGGGACCCTCAGCGCTGCGTGCGCACGGGCTCAGACCCTCTCCGACCCACGACCCCCGGGGCGCTCTCACGGTGATGCCGCCTGGACCGCAGGAACCGCAGGACGCGCAGGCACCGAACCGGTCCACGTCGTCGTGGCGGCGAGCCGGCGCGTCGTGCCACCGTCCGGGGTGATCGTGACGCGCCGAACCGACTTCGACGGGCGCGTCCAGCTCCATCTGTCGCCGTCCCGGCTCCGTCTCGACGAGGCTCTGCTCGACGTTGCCTCTGCCTGCTGGGACGAAGCAGGCGCCGTCGCACTGCTGGCCGATGCCTGCCACGAAGGGGCGACGACAGCCGCTCGCCTGCACGCCACGCTGTCCGGGTGAGGTCGACTGCCCCGGCGGCGCCTGCTGCTGGCCATCCTCGATGATGTCGCTGCGGGCTCGATGTCGGTGTTCGAACGTCGCTACCGGCGCGATGTCGAGCGGTCGCACGGCCTTCCGGTGGCCCGGCGCCAGGTTCGGGGGGTGACGAGACAGGGCGTGACGTTCCGAGACGTGGAGTACTCGGACTTCAGAGTCGTCGTGGAGCTCGACGGACGGCTGGTCCACTCCGGTCTCCGACGGGAGTGGACCGATCTGGAGCGGGACGTCGAAGCCATGGTGCGGGGCGAGGCGACCATCCGGTTCGGGTGGGGGCAGGTCCTCGAACCCTGTCGGGGCAGTCGCGTCGTCGGGCGCCTGCTCCAGTCCCGGGGTTGGACGGGTGACCTCAGACCGTGCGGTCCTGTCTGTGACGCAGTCCCCTCACGACGTCGAGCGGCCTGAGGGAATGACTGGCGGGTGACCTCGTGGAGTTCTTCCGGCACCTGATGCCGACGAACCTCCATGACGTCTGCGTGTCAGGTCAGGTCAGGTCAGGTCAGGGGGGCGGGCGGGCGGGGCGACGTGGTCCCAGCCGCGCCGGATCGCCGAACCGAGGTGATCGAGCGGGTAGGGCAGGCGCGGGTCCGGTTCGCGCAGCGCCTCCTCGAGGCGGACCTCGCCGAGCCGGCGCTCGCGGATCACCGCCGCGACGGCAGCGACGTCGTCGCGCTGACGCGTCACGAAGGCCTCGTCCACCGGACGCCCGTGCCCCGGGACGACGACGGTGCGCTCCGACACCTGGACGAGGTGGGATGTCAGGGTGTCGGCCCACTCGAGGGGCCAGCAGTCGTCGCCGAACGACGGGGGCGCGCTCTCCTCGACGAGGTCGCCGAGGAACATCGTGTCCGTGTCGGGCACGAGCACGGCCACGTCGCCGTCGGTGTGGCCGCGGCCGGCATACGCCATCGTCACGACCCGGTCACCGAGGTCGATGGTCGCGTTGGAGCCGAAGGTGCGGTCGGGGCCGCGCACCACCGTCGCCATCACCTCGGCGGCGTCGCGCTCGGTGTAGCCGTACTCCGGTCCCGCTCCGGGGTCCGCGCGGAAGGCGGCCTTGATGTGCTCGGCCGCGGTTACGGTCGTGCGCCCGACGTTGTCGTGGGCGTGGACGATGGCCGTCTCGAAGGCGGCGTTGCCGAAGGTGTGGTCGAAGTGGACGTGCGTGCTGACGACGTGGCGCACGACGACGTCCCTGCCGAGGCGGCGGATGTCGTCGAGCACCTGGGCGCCCTGGACGTCACTCGCCCGCGTGTCGACGACGACCGCGCCGTGGCGTCCGAGCACGAGGCCGACGTTGACGTCCCACTGGCGGTAGCGCGCGACGAAGACCCGGTCGGCCACCTCCACGAAGCCCGCCGTCGACGGGCCGAGGTCGCCGCCGGACGCTCGGGCGGTCACGCGGCCCACTCCGACGTGACCCACGGCTCATTGAGCATGGAGCCACCGTAGCGGCCTCCATCGGCCTGGGCGCGGTCCCCGCGTTTGTCGCAGACGGCACGGCTCGCCGGCGCGTGGGAGCCTGTCGCCATGGACTGCGTCTTCTGCTCGATCGTGTCCGGTGAGACGCCCGCCGACGTCGTGCTCGACGAGCCGGACCTCGTCGCCTTCCTCGACCGGCGCCCCGTCTTCAAGGGCCATGTGCTGCTCGTGCCGCGCCGGCACGTCGACACCCTGCTCGACCTGCCCGCGGAGCTGCACGCCACGCTGCTGGGGGCGGCCCAGCGGCTCGCCGCGGCTGCCGTCGAGGGGCTCGGCGCCCAGGGCAGCTTCGTGGCGGTGAACAACGTCGTGAGCCAGTCGGTGCCGCACCTGCACGTGCACGTCGTGCCGCGCACCAAGGGGGACGGGCTGCGCGGTTTCTTCTGGCCCCGCACCAAGTACGCCTCGGACCAGGAGTCAGAGGAGTATGCCGCCCGTATCGCAGGCGTGCTGGCCCCGGCCGTGGGCGCCTGAGCCGGGCACACGGCATACGCACGGTCGTGCGTGGCGGTTCGGGGGTGCTCGGGGGCGCAGGCCGGCTACGGCCGTGAGCTCCCGAGTGTTTGCACTCTCACCCCGAGAGTGCCAATAATGGCGTTAGCACTCTCCCTAGGGGAGTGACAGAAATGGGCCGTATGCCGAGGGGTCGGGTCCGCAGCGACATGAAGCTGGGGAGACCGGTCCCGTCCGTCGCGGGCGTCGTGCGGTCCACCACCAACGTTTCGTGTGGGAGGAACCACCCGAATGGCCAAGACCATTGCTTTTGACGAAGAGGCACGCCGCGGTCTCGAGCGGGGCATGAACATCCTCGCCGACGCCGTCCGCGTGACCCTCGGCCCGAAGGGCCGCAACGTCGTCCTGGAGAAGAAGTGGGGCGCCCCCACGATCACCAACGACGGCGTCTCGATCGCCAAGGAGATCGAGCTCGACGACCCGTACGAGAAGATCGGCGCGGAGCTCGTCAAGGAAGTTGCCAAGAAGACCGACGATGTCGCCGGTGACGGTACGACGACGGCCACCGTGCTCGCCCAGGCGATGGTGAAGGAAGGCCTGCGCAACGTGGCCGCCGGCGCCAACCCGATGGCGCTCAAGCGCGGCATCGAGAAGGCCGTCGAGGCCGTCACCGCCCGCCTGCTCGAGCAGGCCAAGGAGATCGAGACCAAGGAGCAGATCGCCTCGACCGCCAGCATCTCGGCGGCCGACGAGGAGATCGGTGGTCTCATCGCCGAGGCGATGGACAAGGTCGGCAAGGAAGGTGTCATCACCGTCGAGGACTCCAACACCATGGGCCTCGAGCTGGAGATGACGGAGGGTATGCGCTTCGACAAGGGCTACATCTCCGCCTACTTCGTCACCGACACCGAGCGCATGGAGGCCGTCCTCGACGACGCCTACGTGCTCGTCGCGAACTCCAAGATCGGCAGCATCAAGGACCTCGTCCCGCTGCTCGAGAAGGTCATGCAGTCCGGCAAGCCGCTGCTGATCATCGCCGAGGACATCGAGGGTGAGGCCCTCGCGACGCTCGTCGTGAACAAGATCAAGGGCACGTTCAAGTCCGTCGCCGTCAAGGCTCCGGGCTTCGGCGACCGCCGCAAGGCCATGCTCACCGACATCGCCATCCTCACCGGTGGCCAGGTCATCTCCGAGGAGGTCGGTCTCAAGCTCGAGAACGCCACCCTCGACCTGCTCGGCCGCGCTCGCAAGGTCGTCGTCACCAAGGACGAGACGACCATCGTCGAGGACGCCGAGGACCGCTCGCAGATCGAGGGCCGCATCGCCCAGATCAAGGCCGAGATCGAGAAGTCGGACTCCGACTACGACCGCGAGAAGCTCCAGGAGCGCCTCGCCAAGCTCGCCGGCGGCGTCGCCGTCATCAAGGCGGGCGCGGCCACCGAGGTCGAGCTCAAGGAGCGCAAGCACCGCATCGAGGACGCCGTCCGCAACGCGAAGGCTGCCGTCGAGGAGGGCATCGTCGCAGGTGGTGGCGTGGCCCTCATCCAGGCCGCCAAGGCGCTCGACGAGCTCACGCTCGAGGGTGACGAGGCGACCGGCGCCAACATCGTGCGCGTCGCGACCGAGGCTCCGCTCAAGCAGATCGCGATCAACGCCGGTCTCGAGGGTGGCGTCGTCGCGGAGAAGGTGCGCGGTCTCGAGGCCGGCCACGGTCTCAACGCGGCCTCCGGTGAGTACGGCGACCTGCTGGCCGCCGGCATCATCGACCCGGTCAAGGTGACCCGCTCGGCGCTGCAGAACGCCGCCTCGATCGCGGCGCTCTTCCTCACGACCGAGGCCGTCATCGCCGACAAGCCGGAGAAGGCCGCTCCGGCCATGCCCGGTGGCGACGACATGGGCGGCATGGGCGGCATGGGCTTCTGAGCCCAACGACCCACGGTCACCCAGCACCACGCTGGAAGGGCGGTTCCCCTCAGGGGGAGCCGCCCTTCGGCGTCTGAGGGAGCGGCCACGGGCCCGCGTCGACCGCTCAGCGGGCGAAGAGGGCGCGCGTCGCGTTCTCGTGCTCGGCGTAGGCCGACGACGCCTTGAGCGTGAGCTGGCCGACGTCGGCGAGCGCCTCGGTCATCTGCGCCTGGATGCGCTGGTAGTCGTGCATGACGCGCTCGAACTCGACCTTGGCCGGGCCCTGCCAGTCCGCGCCCATGCCGGCCAGCCGGCCGCGCAGCTCGGAGGTGCTCGACGTGATGGTGTCGGCGAGCCGGTTGATGTCAGCGGCCGCTGCGGCGATGCGTTCGGTGTCAACGACGGAACGGGACATGGGTCTACTCCTCGATCGGGGCCGGCAGGACGCCGGCCACTGCGTTCGAGGCTAGGTGGAGCCGAAATCCTGCGACCGGCGTCATCCACAGGGCCCGGCGGCAGACGCCCCCACGCTGGCCTAGGCTGCGAGTCATGACCGTGTGGATCGACCAACCGATCTGGCCTGCCCACGGTCGGCTCTTCGCCCACCTCGTCAGCGACGTCTCCTACGACGAGCTGCACGAGGTCGCGCAGGCCGCCGGCCTGCACCCGCGCTCGTTCGACGGCGACCACTACGACGTGCCCGAAGGTCGGTGGCAGGACGCCGTCGACGCCGGCGCGACCCCGACCGGTGGGCTCGAGCTCGCCCGTCGCCTCAACGCGTCGGGCCTGCGGCTGCGCAAGCGCAAGCGCGACCGAGGAGTGCGCCGCATCCTCGACGTGAGCTTCCCCAACGGGGCGAGCGACGTCGACCTCGTTGCGTCCGACGACCCGGTCGACTCGACGCGCGTGCTGGCGGCCATGGTGTTCGTTCGCGACCGACGGGGCGACTTCGTCGTCGTGCACAGCGTGCGCCGGAGTGAGTGGGGCTCGCCGGGCGGGTGGCGCGAGGGCGACGAGACGCCCGTCGAGAACGCCGTCCGCGAGACGTTCGAGGAGACAGGCCTCCGGCTGCGCCACCCGGACGTGCTCCCTTGCGGCTACGAGCGTTTCACGGCCCGGACCGAGGACAACCTGTTCTCGCGCGACAAGCCCTACCTCCAGGTCTTCCGCACCCGGCTCGACGATGCCCGACCGCCCATCAGCGACGGCGACGACGGCATCCATGAGACCCGTTGGGTCACACCGGAGGAGTATGCCGAACTCTGCGGCCACCTCTTCTGGTGGCCGCTCGCGGTCGAGGTCTTCCCGGACCTGCGCGGTCTCGCCCGCCCACTCTGAGACGCACGTATGCCGCCCGCTGCGGCGGACGGCATACGTGGTCTGTCGTGGTCGGTCCGCCTGTGCGCCAAGCGAACCCGTGGTGTCAGCGCTGGTTGGTGAATGTCAGCGCGACGTCGAGGTCGGCCTCGCGCAGCATCCGCTGGACGGCCTGGAGGTCGTCGCGGGACTTGCTCGAGACGCGCAGCTCGTCACCCTGGATCTGGCTCTTGACGCCCTTGGGCCCCTCGTCGCGGATCAGCTTGTTGATCTTCTTCGCGTTCTCCTGGGAGATGCCCTCCTTGAGGGGCGCGTCGAGGTGGTACTCCTTGCCGGAGAGGCGCGGCCCGGCGTCGGGGACGTCGAGGTGCTTGAGGCTGACCTTGCGCTTGACGAGGTGCGTCTGGACGACGTCCAGCACGGCGAGACAACGCTCCTCGGTGTTCGCCTTCATCTTGATGACCTCCCCGGCGAGGTCGACGGAGGCACCGACGTTCTTGAAGTCGTAGCGCGTCGCGATCTCCTTGCTGGCGCTGTTGACCGCGTTGGCAATCTCCTGCTTGTCGAACTTGCTGACGATGTCGAACGACGAGTCGGCCATCGGTGGGGTCCTTCCGCGTGCTGTTGTCTGGTCTGTCGGACGGTGCCGAGGGGCTCACCTGGTGGCCCACGGACACGACGAAAGCCTCGCCGGGGTCCCGATTTCGGACCGCGCCCGATCTCTTGCTATCCTTCCAGACGCACCAAGGCAGGTTGTCCGAGCGGCCAATGGAAACGGACTGTAAATCCGTCGCGAGAGCTACGAAGGTTCGAATCCTTCACCTGCCACCCAGTGCCCCGAGGGGCCCTGACCAGCGGAAACGCCGGTCAGGGCCTCTCGCATGTACCTGGGAGGGGTATTTGGTGCTGCGGATTCCGAAGGCTTTTGTGCAAGCCCCTGACCTGCGGAAACGCGGCGGCCCGATCGCTCCGTGGGGAATACGTTCGGAGATTCTGCTGGTGACAGGTTGCGCGCTGCGGGGCCGCAACGCCTGACCTGCGCTGACGCGGGGGGTATGCAATCGCGGCGGACTTCTGCGCCGCCGCGATTCTCTGGGCCGGCGCGGTGTGGACCACCTCGGCGGCAAGCAGGGTGACGACCCGCTGGCCAGCCCGGCGCACACCGACTTGAGCGGGCTTCCGCCCCTGATCATCGAGGTGGGCTCGCACGAGGTGCTGCGCGACGACGCGATCCTGTTCGGCAGGGCCGCGCGGGCCCAGTCCAGGTGACACTCACGGTCACCGCGGGGGTTTCGCACGTCTTCCCTGCGTTGGCCGACGTTCTGGACGAGGGCGGCAGCGCGCTCGAACGCATCGGCACCGACCTCGACGCGGCGCCGGCGGCCCCGACCGTCGGTGACAGGACGGTGAGCGACGAGATGTGGTTAAGCGCGGATCACGTCGCCCGAGCGCAACGCGTTCGACCTCGTCACGGACGCCTACTCACCGCGCAGGACGCCCTTGGTGAGCAGGAAACAGGAAAACGGGCGGGGATCGGAGGTGTGGACGACGGCGAATGCCGTTGCTGCTGCCTCGTAGAACGCTGACCGTTCCAGCGGGTGGGCGCGAACCTGACGTCCCTCTGCCCTCGCCAGCTCCGCCTCGAAATCGTCGTGGGACGGGGATCGGAAGCTGCGGTCTCCGTCCGGGACCATCCGCAGTGCGGCCGGCTCGACGAAGTCGTCGAGAGGCAGGAGCGCCATGACCGCTTGTGTGGCTTGGAACGTGTCCGCGCCGAAGATCGTGTGCACCCGCGGGTGTCGGGACGCCGCGGGGTAGTTGCTGTCCACGACCGCAAGGCGATCTCCGTGCCCCATGAGCCCAAGGGAGTGGAGCAAGTCGGGGCTGATCAGGGACGGGATGTGCTTGAGCATCGTCAGTCTCCTCCATTTGCTTCTGAGCCCTCAAGGGGTGGACGTGCGCCGCGCCATGTGACGGCCTCGCTCGCGGCGGAGACCGCCGCTCCGACTGCGATGGTCAATTCCTCCCCGCGCGCGAGATGCGCGGCGAGTGTGCCGACGAAGGTGTCGCCGGCGCCGGTGGTGTCCACGACCGTCGATGCCGCTAGGGCGGGCACGAAGTCATCGCCACCGTTCGCGCTGATCGAAACGCCGACCGGCCCCAACGTGACGAGGACCGTGCGGGCCTGCGTAACCTCGCGCACTCTTCGAGCGAGGTTCTTCGGCGGCAGATCTGCCCCCGCCAAGCCGCAGGCGTCACGGGCCTCGAGCTCGTTCACGACGAGAGGGTCGGCTCGGCGCAGTGTGCTCGGGGCCAGGCCCACCCAGGGCCCGTTGTTGAGGACCACCCTGCTGGCGGACGCCTGACTGGCGGCGCGGTCGACCAGCCGCGGATTGATCTCCGTCTGCAGGATGAGAACGGCAAGCTCACCGGCCTGGGCCATGGACGTGTCGACGTGCCCGACATCGAGGTGCTCGTTCGCTCCGGGGACGATCACGATGGCGTTCTCGCCGTCAGGCGTGACCGTGATCATGGCGATGCCAGTGGGTGCATCTGCGATGGTGGCGACGGAGTCCGTGCGCACAGCCCGGCGGCGCAACTCGTCGAGCTCATGGATGCCCGCCTCGTCGTCCCCGGCCGCGGCGACGAGCGCGACGTCGGCTCCGGCACGCGCCGCCGCCGCCGCCTGGTTGGCGCCTTTGCCGCCGGATGAGCGCTGGTAGCCGGTCGCGATGACGGTCTCCCCGCCAGTCGGTCGATGCTGCGTCCTGGCGACCATGTCGACGTTGATCGCTCCCAGCACCAGGACGCGCCCGGTCATATTGGACTCCCTGCGAGGGCCGCACCGAGACGGCGCAGGTGGCGTGGGGATCGATGGGTGGTACGCCGAGGGTTCCTCATAGCGCTGTCCTCCTGAATGCGTATTCGCCATTGAATCGTGAGGGCGATCGGAAGGCTGGCCCCGTGCGAGGGCAATGTCAAGAGGGCATCCGCGCGCAGCTCGCGCGCGCCGGTCCGTTCGGAGGCCGGGAATTCGGCAAATCGTTGACACGGCGCCGCCCGCTGGGCATCATCGTCGTATGTTCGTTCAATGGCGAATGGGTATTCAGTCGAAGGCGACGACTCGAACCCTCGTAGGTCTGGCAACGGCCCTCGCGATCAGCGGGTCCGTCGCGGGGTGCTCGCACGTCCCCGGCGTCTACACCTATGTCCCTGCGGGCCAGGAGAAGGCGCCGGGAGCTGGCGGGTCAGCCGCCTTCGACGCCAAGACCTACGTCAACGGCATCTGGGACAGCAAGGTGCTGCCGACCGTCCAGAAGGACGCCGTCGCCGCCTCGGAACTACTACCCGCGCTCGTGGCCGGGCAGGAGGCCGCCAGCAAGAAGTACGGCAACCAGGCCGGTACCGGCAGCCCCTACGCCTTCCTCGTCAAGGGCACCGGCACCGTGACCGGCGTCGACGCGGAGGCGCCGACCCACCCGCTGACGGTCAAGGTCGACGGGCTCAATGGCAAGGCGGCGGACGTCCAGGTGGTCACCGGGCCGGTGATTGCGGGCACCGCCCTGCGCGACGCCGTCAAGTTCATCAGGTTCGGCGACTTCACCAACCAGCTCAACTACGCCGACGCCGCCACACAGCTGAACACCAAGGTCAAGTCCGACGTGCTGTCCAAGGTGAAGGCCAAGGACCTCGTCGGCAAGAAGGTCACCTTCGCCGGGGCCTTCTCGCTCGTCGCCCCGGGTGTGGTGCTCATCGTCCCGACCCAGCTCGAGGCGGCGTCGTGACTACCGCTCCCGAACCGACGGCCGCCCCCGCGGCCGACTATGCGGTCGTCCTACGCGCCGTCGACGTGACGAAGACCTACGGCGGCGTGCGCGCCCTCAAGGGCGTCAACTTCGAGGCCTTCCGAGGCAAGGTCAACGTCCTCGTAGGCGAGAACGGCGCCGGCAAGTCGACCCTCATGAAGATCCTCGCCGGCGCCGAGCAGCCGAGCTCGGGCACGATCCTGCTCGACGACGAGCCCGTCAGCATCGGCAGCCCCCGCGACGCGATCGCGCACGGCATCGGCATCATCCACCAGGAGCTGAGCCTCTTCCCGAACATGTCGATCGCCGAGAACCTCTTCGCCGGGCGCGAGCTGCGCCGGGCCGGGCGGTTCGTCGACCACGCGGCGCAACGGCGGCACACCACCGAGGCCCTCCAACGGCTCGGACAGGACCTCGACCCCGACATGCTGGTCGGTGAGCTGCCGATCGGCAAGCAGCAGCTCGTCGAGATCGCCCGGGTGCTCCTCGAGGACGTGCGCATCCTCATCATGGACGAGCCGACCTCGGCCCTGTCCAACCACGAGGTCGACGTCCTCTTCAAGGTCATGGACGACCTGCGCCGGGACGACGTCACCATCATCTACATCTCCCACAAGCTCGACGAGTTCCGCCGCATCGGCGACTACGTCACCGTCCTGCGCGACGGGGCCCTCGTGGCCCATGAACCGATGACGGGCACCGACACCGCGTGGATCGTGCGCCAGATGGTGGGCCAGGACCCGAACGCCCTCTTCTCGCGGTCCGCAGGCGACATCGGTGACGTCCTCCTGGAGGTCTCGGGCCTGACCGTGCCCGGCTCGCCGCGCGAGCTCGTCGCCGACGTCTCCTTCCAGGTGCGTGCCGGTGAGGTCGTCGGCATCTACGGCCTCATGGGCGCCGGGCGAACGGAGCTGTTCGAGGCACTGATGGGCACCCGCACGTCCACCGGTGAGGTGGCCGTCCGGGGCGAGCTCGTCAGGGACGCCAGCGTCCGCGCACGTCAGGCCGCAGGTCTCGCGCTGGTGCCCGAGGATCGTCAGCGAGACGGGCTCGTCCAGACCATGAGCGTCGGCGACAACGTCCTGCTCTCCACGATCGGCAAGCTGGCCCGACGCGGCCTGGTGCCGCAGAAGGCCGAGCGCAGCGTCGCGGGTGACAAGGTGCGCGAGCTCTCGATCAAGATCCCGGCACTGACCGCCCCTGTCACCTCGTTGAGCGGCGGCAACCAACAGAAGGTCGTCCTGGCCCGAGCGCTGCTGACCGAGCCGGTCGTGCTGCTGCTCGACGAGCCGACGCGCGGCGTCGACGTCGGCGCCAAGAGCCAGATTGCCGAGATCATGAGCGACCTCGCCGAGGCTGGCTACGGAGTCCTGTTCATCTCCTCCGAGCTCGCCGAGGTCATGGCGATGGCCGACCGCGTGCTCGTCATGGCGCGCGGGCGCGTCACCGCTGAGCTGTCCGGCGACGCCTTGACCGAGGAGGCCCTCGTCTCCGCATCCGCCTCCGACGCCGTGCTCGCCGCCGCGGCCGCCGGCACCGACATCCTCTCCACACCAGCCACGGAGGTCCCCGAATGAGCAACACGGACGTCGCGCCCGCCACGTCGACCCAGACGCCGCCCACCTCGCCGGCCGAGCCGACCCGGCGTGGCGACACCCTGGCGCGGATCGGCCTGCTGCTGCTGCGCGGCCGGACGCTCGTCGTGCTCGTCCTGCTCATCATCCTCTTCGGCACGATGTCGCAGGACTACCTCACCTCGAGCAACCTCATCGTGATGACCAAGCACGTGGCCATCAACGCGATCCTCGCGATAGGCGTCACCTTCGTCATCCTCACCGGCGGCATCGACCTGTCGGTCGGGTCCGTCGCCGGCCTGTCGAGCATGATCGTCGGCGGCCTGCTCTTCGCGGGCCTGACTCTTCCGGGCGGGGGCGTGCTGTGGCTCTCGGTCGGCGCCGTCATCCTCGTGGGCATCCTCATCGGCTGCTTCGTCGGCTGGGTCAACGGCATCCTCATCACGAAGTTCCGGGTGGCACCGTTCATCGCCACCCTCGGCATGCTCTACGTCGCCCGTGGCGCGGCCCAGCTGCGCAGCAACGGCGGCACGTTCCCCGACCTCGCCGGCAGCGAGGCCCACGGCAACACCGGATTCTCGGTCATCGGCGTTGACAGCTGGTTCGGCATCCCCGTCGCAGTGTGGATCATGGTCGTCGTCGCGGTCGTCGCCGTCGTCGTCACGACGAAGACGCCGTTCGGCCGGCGCATCTACGCCGTCGGCGGCAACGACCGCGCGGCCGTCCTGGCCGGCATTCGCGTTCCGCGGATCACCATCGCCGTGTACGTCATCAGCGGCGCCTGCGCTGCCCTGGCCGGCATGCTGCTCACCTCCGAGCTCGGCGCGGCCTACCCCGACACGGCGACGACCTACGAGCTCAACGCCATCGCCGCCGCCGTGCTCGGTGGCACCGCCCTGAGCGGTGGACGCGGCACCATCGTCGGCACCGTCATGGGCGCCTTCGTCATCGGCTTCCTCGCCGACGGACTCGTCCTCGTCGGGGTCTCCACCTTTTGGCAGTCCGTCGTCAAGGGCGCCGTCATCATCCTCGCGATCGTCCTGGAGCAGGCCCAGCAGCGGCTGCAGACGTCGTTGTCGCAGAGGGCCGCCTGACCCCTCGGGGCCAGTGCCCGGCCGCAGTTTCCACCGATCCAGCAGTGAACCAGTTCAGCAACCCCTGAAAGGACCTTCATGTTCCGTCACACCACTCGCATGAGCCGGGCGCTGCTGCCCGTCGCCGCTGCGGCCCTCGTCCTCGGCACCGCTGCCTGCGGCGGCAGCTCGGGCGGATCGACCGCCGGGAACACCTCGTCGGCGGCTGCGGCCGCGGGTTCGGGCTCCAAGCTCGTCGTCATCATCACGCCCTCGCCAGACAACGTCTTCTTCAAGGCTGAGCAGGACGCGGCGGCGGCCAAGGCGAAGGCGCTCGGCTACGAGACGCTCGTCATCAGCCACGACGACGACCCGACGAAGCAGAGCCAGGCGTTCGACACGGCGATCTCGCGCAAGGCCGCGGCGATCATCCTCGACAACGCCGGTGCCGACGTCACCGTCACCGCGGTCAAGAAGGCCAAGGACGCAGGCATCCCGTCGTTCCTCATCGACCGCGAGATCAACCAGACCGGTGTCGCGGCGGCGCAGATCGTGTCGAACAACGCACAGGGTGCTTCGCTCGGTGGCCAGGAGTTCGCCAAGCAGATGAACAACGCCGGCTCGTACGCCGAGCTCACCGGCAAGGAGACCGACACCAACGCCGGTGTGCGCTCCAAGGGCTACCACGACATCCTCGACCAGATCCCCGGACTGAAGATGGTCGCCCAGCAGACCGCGAACTGGGACCAGGCCGAGGCGCTGGCCAAGACGCAGACGATCCTGCAGGCGCACCCCGACATCAAGGGCATCATCGCCGGTAACGACACGATGGCCCTCGGTGCCCAGGCCGCCCTCGACGCGGCCGGCAAGAAGGGCGTGGTCGTCGTCGGCTTCGACGGCAGCCCCGACGTCGTCGGCTCGATCAAGGCCGGCAAGATCAAGGCCACCGTGCTCCAGCCGGCCAGCCAGATCGCCGAGATGGCGGTGCAGCAGGCCGACGCGTTCATCAAGGCCGGCGGCAAGGCGTCGCAGCCGGAGAAGCAGTCGGTCGACTGCATCCTCGTCACGAAGGACAACGCCGCCAAGGTGAACAACTTCGCCGTCGAGGGCTGACACCACGCGTCACCCCACAGCAGGGGCGGCCGCACCGCGGCCGCCCCTGTTCGCGTCCACGCCCACGCGCCGCGTCGAGGTGGCCCCACCCAGGGCGCCTCACTGCAGCGGGAAGGGCGGCTGCATCCACCAGGGTCGTGGGTCGACGCGGACCTCGTCGACCCACTTGACCCACCAGAACCCCCGGCGTCCGGGGGCCACGAGCCGGACCGGGGCGCCATGGCCGGGTAGGAGCGTCTCGCCACCGACATGCGTTGCCAGCAACAGGCTCCGGGCCTCTGCGGCCGGGAAGTACCTGGTGTAGCCGGTCACCGAACGCACCACGATCGATCCCTGGCGCGGTAGGCCGAGGACGGTGTCGAGCTGCACGCCGCGCCAGCTCTGTTCGGCCCACCAGCCGCCGGTGCAGTCGAGCGCCACCGACTGGACCGCGCCACCCATGCCCAGCAGGTCGTCGTACGAGAGCCGCAGCGTGGACCCGGCGGCTCGCGCCACCTCGAGCCGGTAGGCGGCCACGTCGACGCGGGGCACTCCGTCGGTGAACCACTGCGTCACCGGCATCGCAGCCGGGACGCCGGACCCCGCCTCGTAGGACCCGGTCGCGCGACGCCGTGCCGCGGGAAGTCCGGCGAGGGACGCGACGGACCCCTGGGCCGCGTACGCCAACGCTGTCACGGCCGCCAAGCCGGCTGCCCGTAACACGGTCCGTCGGGTGAGGTCCGTCCGCCGGGGCCGCTGTCGCCGACGGATCACGTGGCTGACAGCGAGCGGCACGGCGACGACCGCGGCTGCGACGTGCACGGTGAGCGCGGGGACACCGGCGACCTCGACCCGACCGAAGCCGGCATGCGCGATCCCAGCGACCAGGATGACCGCGAGGACGACGGCGAGCACGACCCCGACCACGTGCGTGTCCCCGGTCCGAAGACCACGCCTCACGATCACGGTCTTCCACGGCGCCAGCACCACGATGCCGAGGCCGAGGACGCCGTGGGCCACCGTGGCAGCCTTTGACCCGGGCAGGTCGCCGACCCCGAACGCCACCCAACCGGTCACGAAGGAAGCCCCCAGGAGCACGAGGAGGGCGAGGTTGGTCCGCCGGCCGGGTCGGCGAGATGCCGCCATCAACCCAGTGTGCGCCGCGCGCCCGAGCCGACGATGCGGATGCGGGGCGAGAGCCGTTTCGCCTCGTGCGGGCGTTCGCGTCCGGAACACCTCTGTCGGACGGCGCCGTGCTGGAGGATCTTGTCGTGAAGCTCAAGCTGGACCTGCACGACATCTACAACCGGGGCGACGAGATCGACCGAGCCCTTCGCGCGATCATCGACGAGGCGATCCGGAAGAGGGCGCCGCTGGTGCAGATCATCCCCGGGAAGGGCTCCGGTCAGCTCCGAAGCGAGTACTGCGGTTCCTGGACCGCAAGGACATCAAGACCCTGTACCACCGGGTCGAGAAGGACTCCGACAACTTCGGCCGCGTCTTCGTCCACTTCCGGTGGAAGTAGGCACGGCCACCGGCGCCTCTGCCGGCCACTGACACGAGGGTTGAGCGAGCCGGGCCGTGTCCCGCCCTCACGACGAGGGGACACCGGCCCGGCGGATCGGGGACGCAGCCGAGCCGGGGGATCAGCGCCGGTCGAGGATCTCTCGCGCGGCTGACGTGATGCCTTCGGCGCTGATGCTGAAGTGGTCGAGCAGCCACTCGACCGAGCCCGTCGGCGCGAACGTGTCGGGCACGCCGACGAAGCGCAGCAGCGTCGGACGACGCGTCGAGAGGTACTCGGCGACGGCGCCGCCGAGGCCCGAGGTGAGCGCCTCCTCGACGGTGACGATGCCGGCCGTCTCCTCAGCGGCAGCCAGCAGGGCCTCGCCGTCGAGGGGCTTGATCGTCGGCATGGCGAGCACCCGCGCGTCGACGCCGTGCGCCTCGAGGAGGTCCGCCGCCTCGAGGGCCCGGGCCACGGCGGTGCCGGTCGCGACGACCGTGACGTCGTTGCCGTCGCGAAGGCGCACCGCGCGGCCGAGGACGAACTCGTATCCCTCGGGCATGACGTCCGGGACACCCATCCGGCTGACACGGATGAAGACGGGGGAGCCGGCGCCGGCGGCCCAGCGGACGGCCTGGGCCGTCTCGGTCGGGTCGGTCGGCACGATGACCGTGAGGCCCGGGATCGTGCGCAGCCAGGCGAGGTCCTCGATGGAGTGGTGCGTCGGACCGAGCTCGCCGTAGGCCATGCCCGGGCTCTGCCCGATGAGGACGAGGTGGTGCTGCGAGTACGCCGCATCGACCTTGATCTGCTCCATGGCGCGCGCGGTGAGGAAGCACGCGGCCGCCGAGACGAACGGCACCTTGCCGCCGTTGGCGAGCCCGGCCCCCACCCCGACCATGTCCTGCTCGGCGATGCCGACGTTGACGAGACGCTCGGGGAACCGCTCCTGGAACGGGCCCAGCTTGCTCGAGCCGACCGAGTCGTTGACGACGGTGACGATGCGCTCGTCGGCCTCGGCGAGCTCGATGAGGGCGGCGACCCAGGCGTCACGGCAGTCGTGCAGGGGCAGAGGAGCCGTGGCCGTCGTCGGCGCAGAGGTTGCGGTCATGAGTGCTCCAGCTCGGTGAGGGCCTGGGTCACCTGGTCGGCCGAAGGGACCTTGTGGTGCCAGGCGACGTTGTCGGACATGAAGGAGATCGGGTGGCCCTTCATCGTGTGCGCGATGACGGCCGTCGGCTTCCCTGACGCCGCAGGGACGTTCGCGAAGACATCGAGCAGCGCGCCGTGGTCGTGGCCGTCGACCTCGACCACCT
The DNA here is from genome assembly GCF_056400505.1 of Terrabacter sp. P5_B1. Taxonomy (NCBI): domain Bacteria; kingdom Bacillati; phylum Actinomycetota; class Actinomycetes; order Micrococcales; family Intrasporangiaceae; genus Terrabacter; species Terrabacter sp. P5_B1. The sequence goes on along the minus strand of NZ_JBFULD010000004.1, from coordinate 21,250 downwards.
CGAGGCCGAAGGCGGCCAGCTTGTCGGCCAGCGGCTCGAGGTCGTTGGTGTCGGCGACGCGCGCCCCCTGCTGGAGCCGGTTGCGGTCGACGACGACGCACAGGTGCGAGAGGCGGTGGTTGCCGGCCGTCATGAGCGCCTCCCAGTTCGAGCCCTCCTGCAGCTCGCCGTCGCCGACGACGACGAAGGTGCGCCGTGCCGAGCCGTCGAGCTTGCCGGCGAAGGCCGTGCCGACGGCGATCGGCAGGCCGTGACCGAGCGGCCCGGTGCTGGCCTCGACGGCGGCGATCTTCGTGCGGGCCGGGTGGCCGTTGAGCTGCGACTGGGGCTGCATGAACGTCCCGAGCTGCGACGGCTCGAGGAACCCGGCCATGGCCAGCGTCGTGTAGAGCGCGGCGGCGGCGTGTCCCTTGGACAGGATGAAGCGGTCGCGCTCGGGGTCGTCGAGCTGGTCCGGCGAGACGTTCATGGCGTGCAGGTACAGCGTGACGAGGACGTCGATGACGGAGAACTCGCCACCGATGTGGCCGAGCCCCGCGGCGCGCACCATCTCGAGGTCGCGCCGGCGGACGAGCCGGCCCGCCTCGGCCAGGTGGGCCACGGCCTGCTCTCGCGTCGCGCCCGCGGGCACCCGCCCGAGGACGGTCAGCGTGTCGTGGGGCACGGCCTCGGCGTCGACGTGGGGGACCAGGTCCTCGGCCGTGCTCATACCTCCTCCCTGATGTTCGCGAAGAGGACGTCCTGCACGAGCTTCTGGGCGCCGAGAGCGTCCTGGCGGGACTGGGCGGCCTTGAGCGCCTCGATGTCGAGCTGCTCGAGCGAGCGCCAGATCGCCTTGAGGAAGCGGATGGAGAGCTTGGCAGCCTCGACGGTGTCCTCGCGGAAGGGGAACTGGTCGAGCTGCCAGACGCCCTCCCAGCCGTTGATCTTCAGCGTGTAGAAGTACTCGAACAGCTCGATCGGGTGCACCGTGCCGACGACCATGTCGTCGTCCCAGCTGCGCAGGTTGTCGTTGACGTCCATGGCCCAGAGCAGGTCGTGGTCGATGAGCAGCTGCGCTGCGGCAGCGGGGGACTCGCCCCCGAAGAGGGCATGGCCGAAGTCGAGGAGGACGCCGACGTTGTCCACACCCATGGCCTTGATGCCGAGAGCGGTCTTGGCGGCGGAGTCCCAGAACATCTTGTTGCGTGGCTCGCGCGGCTTGTACTCGATGACGATCTTGATGTCGGGGTTGGCCTGCGCAAGCTCGCGCATACCGGAGACCGCCAGCTCCCACTGCTCGTGGTGGTTGACCTGCAGGGGGTAGTCCCAGCCGTCCTGGCCCGGCCACACCTTGAGGTACTTCGCCTCGAGGGCGCGCACCACGTCGGCGGCCTCGTTGAGAGCGGCGAGCGCGGCGGCGCGGACCTCGGGGTCGGGGTTGGTGAAGGCGCCCTTGCTGAACCGGCGCATGTAGATCTCGGGAGTGACGCCAATGGCCTGAAGCCCATTGTCGGCCAGGGCCTGCTTCACGTCGTCGACCGTGACACCCTCGCTGAAGGGGTAGGGGACATCGACGTAGGACAGGTCGCCGACCGAGCCGGCTCGCGCGATCTGCTCCAGCGTGGAGACCTCGGGCGCGTAGCCGTCGGTGGCGTACCGGTCGACGTACGATGCGAAGTGCCACAGGCCCGCTCCGAAGGGTGGGTAGTCGGTCATGAGTCTTTCCTCTCGATGGTCTCGTCGGGCGGCGCTGAGTCCGCTTGCGACACAGTCATTCCGCGTGAGCGGGCGATGGCTCGTCTCCAGTCGCGGCGTGCGTCGCCGGACGTGGAGGAGGTGGGGGTGACGCAGCGGCCGGCCTCGACGGGGGGAATCGCGACGCCCAGCTGCTCGGCGGCGAGGCGGGCCGCTCCCAGCGCGGAGGCCGCGGGGCTGCCCGCCACCTCGAGCGGGCGCCCGAGCAGGTCGGCCTGGACCTGCATGAGCAACCCGGATGCCGTCGCGCCCCCGTCGGCGTGCAAGGTGTCGATCCGGGTGGTGCCGTCCGACTCCATGGCCTCGACGACGTCCGCGACCTGGTGGGCGACCGCGTCGAGCGCGGCACGGGCAAGGTGGCCGCGGGTCGTCCCGCCGGAGACGCCGACGAGCACGCCGACCGCCGAGCGGTCCCAGTAGGGGGCGCCGAGGCCCGAGAAGGCGGGCACGAAGCACACGCCGCCGCTGTCGGGGACCTCGCCCGCGAGGGCGGTCAGGTGCGCCCCGCCGACGGTGCCCTCCGGCACGCCGAGCGTCGAGGCCATCCAGTCGAGGGCCGAGCCCGAGGCCACGATGTTGCCCTCCCGGGCATAGGTGGGTCGGCCGTCCACGTGCCAGGCCACCGTGGTGGCGATGCCGTGCGGTGCCGGGCTCGAGTCGGTCGTCGGGCTCATCACCGACGTGCCCGTGCCGTACGTGGCTTTGCCGGTGCCGGGTGTCGTGCACCCGTGGTGGTAGAGCGCGGCGTGCGAGTCGGCGAGGACGGCGACCACCGGGACACCGGCCGGCAGTCGGCCGTGGGCTCTCGACGTGACGCCGAACGACGCGTCGGACGGACGCAGCTCGGGGAGGTGGGCGACGTCGACCCCGAACAGCGACAGCAGCTCGTCGTGCCAGGTCAGGCCGGCGAGGTCGAGCAGCAGGGTGCGCGAGGCGTTGCCGAGCTCGGTGACGTGCTCACCGGTGAGCCGCCAGACGAGCCACGCGTCGACGGTGCCCACCGCGACGTCGGCCGGGTCCGCACCGGCCGCCACGGCGGCGTCGATCGAGGCGCGGAACTTCGGCGCCGAGAACATGGAGTCGAGGGAGAGCCCGGTGCGCTGCCGGATCGTCTGAGCCGCAGTGGGTTCACGCTCGAGAAGGGCGGCGCACCAGGCCGCGGTCCGGGCGTCCTGCCAGCCGAGGGCCGGACCCAGTGCGCGTCCGGTGCTGCGGCTCCAGCACACGACGGTCTCGCGCTGGTTGGAGATACCGATGCCGAGCACCTCGGCGTCCGGGTGCTGCTCGAGGCAGCCGTCGACGGCGGCCATCGTGGCGGTCCACAGCCGCTCGGCGTCCTGCTCGACCCAGCCCGGTGCGGGGAAGGAGATGCTGGTGGGGGCGGACGCCTCCGCGACGGCGCGGCCCGTGGCGGCGTCCAGCAGCATCGCCTTGGTGTTCGTCGTGCCCTGGTCGATGGCGAGCAGCACTCCGCCGCGCACGGGGCGGGTGATCTCTGGACTCGTCATCGAATATCCATTCGCTAGTGAATGAAGACAGTGTCAGGGTAGGGGCGCTCCGCCGTGGCTGTCAACGGATCCGGTCGCACCGCCTCTCGCCGGGCTCGGCCATGGCGTCGAGGGCAGGACGGAACAGCGCCGGCCCCGACGGAGGTGGGGCCGGCGCCGTTGTGCCGGTGGGGGCCGGTGAGGAGGCTCAGCGCGCGGCGTCGCGCAGGTAGGTCGCCGTGGCGCTGTCGGTGACGAGCGTGTTGATCCAGCCCCCAAGCAGGGCGGCGCGGATGGCCTCGTGCTTGCGGCGCCCGCCCGCGACGCCGATCCGGCGGTGGATGGCCAGGAGGGCCGCGTTGTCGATCCCGAGGATGCGGTTGTCGAGGTGGCTCTTGACCGGCCTGCCGTCGGCGTCGAAGTAGCGCATGCAGACGTCGCCCACTGCGCCCTCCTTCCGGAGCAGCTCCTCGTCCTCCGTGCCGACGGCGTTGCCGCTCGCGCGCAGGAGGGCCGACGGGAGCAGGCTGCCGATACCGGCGAGCAGAACGGTGAGGTCGGGGAAGGCGTCGATCGCCTGGGCGATGCTGTCCTCCTTGAGCAGCGCCCGGCGCGTCGCGTCCGACGTGACGAGCCCCGGCGCCGGCAGGTACGTGGCCTTGGCGCCGGTGACCTGCACGAGGCGTCCGACGAGATGGGTGGCCCGGGCCTGCGCGGAGGGCTGGCCGAGGCCGCCGAGCACCTGGACAACCGACTCGCACTCGTGGCTGTTGCGGGGGCGCATCGAGTCGACGGTGGCCAGCAGCGTCGAGCTCCACGACGACACCCCGATGCGCTCGCCGCCGGTGAGCGTCGTCTCGAGGTAGAACGCCGCGGCGGCGCCGAGGGCCGGCGCGATGACGAACTCGTCGTCCTCCTCGGCGGTGTCGGCGACGACGACCTCCTGCAGGCCGTAGCGCTGCTCGATCTCGTCCTCGATCTCGGCGAAGACGCCTCGGGGGGCCACGACGGTCGTGCGGACGATCCCGGTGGCGACCGCCTTCTTCAGCAGCCGTGAGACGCGAGGCTGGGAGATGTTGAGGCGCTTGGCAATCTCCGGCTGGCGCACGCCCTGCTCGTGGTACAGGCGCGCCACCTTCGTCATGAGGCGCGTGTCCTCTGAGGTCGTGAAGACGCTCGCCGCCGCGTCGCCGGCCTCCAGTGGATTGACCATCATGCCTCCGGAGTCACAGGACGGGATGCGGGGAATTCTCGCACGCCCGGGTCTCCGCCACGTGCGACTCGAGCCGGGTCGGCCGACGGGGATGGTGCGCGGTGCTGACCTCTTGACACGTTAGGTCTCCTTTGATGAGGTTCGCTCGCCCTCACGATTCAGTAACGAATATACATTCAGCAGCACGTGCGAGGCATGACTAGAGCAGTTCTGGCGGGCTTTGCCGCCGCGTTCTTCGCAGATTGCCGACCGCATGGAGTCCTGATCGCGGTCAGTTTCAGAGGACTGGCTAGGCACGGAGAAGCGCAATCCTGTGTCGCCGGTTCGCTCGTCATGTCTCGTGTGCTTCCCACGTGGTGGGCCACTGGTGGGCTTGCTACCGGGCGCTGGGCTCGGCTTCGCGCTTCTGACATTCGTGCTGGCCGAGCGCCGTTACCGTGCCTGGCCCCGAGCTTTCGGTGGCGAATGGGCGCCCGGTGTCCGGAAGCTAACTGGTACTCGCGTCGGTGACGGCCATAGCTCTGCTCCGGTTCGGGGCTCTGGCGCTCACGTTGCATGGGCTGCAGGGCTGCGGTCAGGGACAAGGGCGGAGGGGCTCAAGCCAGTCCGAGTAGAGCCGGTCATGCGCGGTGGTAGGCGAGTGCCTGTGCACAAACCGTGCGGAAGTTTGCGCTGAGTCCGCGTCGATGCAGGTCGGCGAATTCTCCTCTGCGGCCTGTAAATCCGTCGCGAGAGCTACGAAGGTTCGAATCCTTCACCTGCCAACCAGTGCTCGGAAGGGCCTCTGACCAGCGGAAACGCCGGTCGGGGGCCCTCCTGCTGCGTCGTGGGACGTCTGGTGTCGCGACGTCTGGAGTCGCACCGCCCGGGGCGCCGGGCGCCAGTCACAGGACGTGGACCCGCGAGGCCAACTCGTCTCAGATCTCCGGACGCAGAAGCGGTCGAGTCCCTTGCCCGGTGCCATGACCCGAGCCGTGGCTCCTCGTCGGCGAGGAATGCTCACTCGACGAGCGAACCGGATTGGACGCGCCGTCGCGGTGAGCGTGCTGAGGGTCCCCACGCCCTGGCGTCGGGGGTGGGCGTTGACACGTTTTCGGCGGTTTAATCCGCATCATCCTTTTCCGTCCTTTTTCCACATTTTTGGGCTGGATCGGGCATAGGCTCACGCACGTCATCCAGGCTGGTCACGTCTCCCGGTCAGTTGGACACCAACCCTTACTGACGGAGAGGTGCTTTCTCATGCACAGCAAGATCGTCGACCAGCATGTCGGACCCCAGCGCACTCACGTGATCTTCTTCGACCCGGGCGAGGAGTGCATCCAGGGCCTGACGGACTACGTCACGGAGCGAGGCATCGACAGCGCCTCGTTCACGGCGATCGGCGGCTTCGAGCGCACTCGTCTGGGCTTCTTCAACCTCGAGACCCGTGGCTTCGACGAGATCGCGTTCCATGAGGAGCAGGTCGAGGTGCTGAGTCTGTCGGGGGACATCCTCACCTCCGAGGAGAACGTCCTGACCGTGCACGGCCACGTCGTCGTGGGTCGGCGGGACGGCACGACGGCTGGCGGACACCTGCTCGAGGGCGCGGTGGACCCGATCCTCATCGTCACGATGGTCGAGCTCGAGTCACACCAGCTGCACCACCACCACTGAACTTCCAGACATCGGAGCCCGACATGAGCATGGACCCAGCACAGGACCCCAACAAGATCATCCAGGTGCCGGCCGGTGCCGGTCACGGCCTGTGGGTCTTCGGCGATCTCGACCTCATCAAGGTGGCCGGCGAGGAGACGGGGGGTGAGCTGACGCTGGTGGAGACCACGGTGCCGGCTCGGTCGGGGCCCCCGATGCACATCCACCAGAACGAGAGCGAGTCGATCTACGTCCTGGAGGGACAGGTCCGTGTCGTCGCCAACGGTCGCGACTTCACGTTGAACCCCGGCGGGTTCTGCTACATGCCCAAGGGAAGTCTCCACATGTTCGAGAACACGCTCGAGGAGCCCAGCAAGATCCTCCTCTTCTTCACCCCCTCGGGCATCGAAGGGTACTTCGAAGGTCTGGGCACCCCCTACGTGCAAGGTGAGCCGTCTCCGGGCCGGGTGATGGACCGCGAGCTCCTCGACCGTGTCGCCCCCGCCTACGGCATCGTGCCGTTCTTCGATGACGAGAAGAATGGGTCCCGATGAGCGAGGAGGTCGCGGCTCCGCAGCCCGCCGTCGGAGGACTCCACCTGCGTGAGTGGGCGGCCGAGCTCGCCGGCACGGCCATCCTCGTCTTCGCGGCCCTGTCCACCGTCACGATCATGTTTCACCGCGGGTCCGTGTTCGAGGAGTGGATCCCCTCGAAGTCGGCTCGGCTCCTCCTCTTGGGGGTGCTCTTCGCCCTCTTCATCGTCAGCATCGCGACGAGCCCGCTCGGGCGCCTCAGCGGGGCGCACCTCAACCCCGCGGTGACCCTGGCGTTCTGGATCACCGGGCACGTGCACCCGCACGACCTTCTCGGCTACTGGGCCTCGCAGCTGCTCGGTGGCCTGCTCGGTGCATCCGCCCTTCGTCTCGTGTGGGGTGACACCGCCGCGACGATCAACTTCGGCGCGATCAGTCCGACCGTCAGCCCCGGGGCGGCGGTGCTCGTCGAGGGTCTGATGGTGGGGCTCATCGTCTGTGCGATGTTCGTGTTCCTCTCAGCGCGTCACCTCGTGCGATGGACCCCGGTGGCGGCCGGCGCGATGGTGGCTCTGAACACCTGGCTCGGTTCTCCCCTCACGAGCACCGGGCTCAACCCCGCACGTACGTTCGGTCCCAACCTGGTGTCCGGTCAATGGCTCGACTGGTGGGTGTACTTCGCCGGCCCGGTCGTCGGAGCCGTCGTCGTCGCAGTCCTCTGGCGCAGCGTTCCCCGGGCGATCCTCACGGCGAAGCTCTTCCACGACTCGTCGTACCGTTCCGTGCTGCGCACGCACCTGCCTGCTCAGCCGTATGCGGACGCGGCGCCGGCTGACAACGCCGCGTCGTCCGACGTCACGCAGCCCAAGGCGCCTGTGGCGCAGTGAGATCGGCTGGCCCCGCCCTCGAAGACCGGGGGCGGGGCCAGCCGGCCACTCCGACCTGGCCGGCTACACCCGCGCGGCGATCTGGACCTTCGCGAACGTGTCGCGCATGAATCCGATCGCATCGGCTGCGAAAGTGTCCTTCGACGCGAAGGTGTTGCGCCACACGTGCGCCTTGGTCGAGAGTCCCGGGACGTCGGCGGCGAAGGCCTCGGCCGCCACCCAACCGTCGTAGCCGATCTCCTGCAGGGCCGCGGCGGTGCTCGCCCAGGCGACCTGACCCGCCCCGAGACCTCCACGGTTGTTCTCACTGGCCTGCACGTGCCTGATGGCCGGCCCGTGGGCGGTGATCGCTGCGAAGACGTCGTCCTCCTCCGCGTGGGCGTGGTGGGTGTCGTAGAGGACCCCGAACGAGGGGTGGTCGACCCGAGCGGTGAGCGCCGCAGACTGCTCGAGGGTGTTGATGAGGTAGCCCTCGTGTCGGTTGAGGAACTCGACGGCGAGAACGACCCCGGCCTGCGCGGCGTGCTCGGACGCGGCACGGAGCACGTCGGCAGACCAGCCCAGCTCGACCTCCGTGGGTCCGGCTCCGGTGAAGACCGCATACGCCGTCTGGAAGGGTCCGCTCAGGACGGTGCTGCCGAGGACGTGCGCCGCGTCGATCCCGAAGCGGATCTCGTCGAGGCCTCGTTGCCGGGTCGCGGCATCCGGGCTGACCGGGTTCGCCTCCGCAGCCAGGTTGAGGATGGTCGTACAGCCCAGGCCGGCGTCGTCGAGTGCGCGGCGGATGTCCCGGTTGTCGGCAGCGAGAGCGGAGCCGACGGGGATCTCGGCTCCGTCGTAACCGAGCTCCGCCAGCGTGGAGAAGAGGGGGTAGTGCTCCGGGCCGACGTCGGTCGTCCACAGGTACATGCCGATCCCGAACTTCATGGTGACCTTTCGATGGGGCGGTCGCAGTGGTGCAGAGGGGCTTCGGTCCACGGCCGTGACCGCTCTCCGTGACGGGCGGAAATCTCCCGGAGCATATCGAGGCGCCGGTGTTGCAGCCCGCGAATCGCGCACCTTTTGCGAAGAATGAGAGATCAGGGACCCTTCCCCGCACGAGCATCGCGTGGCGTCGAGAGGCGCCTTGTTCCCGCTGGTACGTTCACGCGAGCCTCCGCACCCGGTGGTGAATCCTTCGGAGAGAGGCACCGAGCATGGCGGCGGAAAGCACCAAGGGCCACGGAGAGGCGATCCTCGAACGTCCGGCTCGGCGGGGCGCGGACCCGGGGGAGCGCCAGCGCGACCTCGAGCGGTTCCTGACGTTCCTCGACGCGGTCGTCGCGATCGCCCTCACGCTGCTCGTGCTGCCCCTCGTGGAGATCGCGGGGGGTGAGTCCGAGCTCTCGCTCGACGCGTTGTTCCACGAACACACGGAGCAGATCTTCAACTTCCTCCTGAGCTTCCTGGTGATCGCGTTGCTGTGGTTCGCCCAGCACGACATCGTGCGCTCGGTCATCGTCCAGGACCGCATCGTCACCCGCGCTCTCATGGGGTGGGCGTTGACGGTGGTGGTGCTACCGGTGCCGACCGCCCTCGTCGCGGGGTCACACGAGGGGGACAAGACCGAGGTGCTCTACATCGGCACCATGGCGCTGAGCAGCCTGTGCCTGACCGTCGCGGCCTGGCGGGTCGCGAGGACCCCGTCGATCCGTGACGACGGGGCGCCGCCCGAGGTGACGGAATCGGTCACCTCGTTCGTGATTCTCGTCGTCGCGACCGTGCTGTCCCTGGTCATCCCCGGCGCCGGCTATCTGCCGCTCCTGCTTCTCCTGCTCAGCGAACGCATATCGGCTGTCGTCAGGTCGCGACGTCGCCGCCGCCGAGCATAGGCCGCCAGCGAATTCGACATTTTTGTCCGACTTTCTCCGGTTGCGTCCATATGCCATACCGGCGCATCTAGGGTGAGGACCCTACCGAGCGTCGGGCGCACCTCCGCGCGCCGACCGCATCGTTGGGGTTGAGCCTGGCGGGGACATTGCCGCGTCGCAGTGACCAACGACATGCAGAGACAGACTCCGAGAGGAAATCCCCCGTGTTCCCAGCTGGATCAGTGCGTGTTGCCGCGGTGCCGAATGCCTGGGTGAATGATGATCTGCCCGAGCTCGGCAAAGGCACGTCGTTCGAGCAGATCATCAGCGAGATGGCCCTCGCGGGCTACGAGGGCAGTGAGCTCGGCAGCACCTATCCGACCGATCCCGAGGTCCTGAGCGCGGCGCTCGGCGCTCGCGGGCTCGCGCCCTCGGGCGGGTGGGTGTCCACGTGGTTCGCCTCGAAGGGCGGCGCCTACGAGCAGACCCTCGACGCGTTCCGCGAGAAGATCCCCTTCTTCACCGCCATCGGTCTGCAGGACGTCTATGTCGCGGAGGTGACCGGGGCCGTCCACCAGCAGCCCGTACCGGCACTGGCCAACCGTCCTGTCTTCACCGACGCGCAGTGGGCGGCGCTCACCAGTGGCCTGCACGACATGGCCACGATCGCCGCCGAGCACGGGCTCCGGATCAACTACCACCACCACACCGGCACCGGGGTTCAGTCCGCCGAGGACATCGACATGCTGATGGCGGAGACCGTGGCGGGGGAGACCTGGCTGCTGCTGGACACCGCCCACCTGCTCGTGGGCGGGGGAGACCCGATGGCCGTCCTTCGCAGGCACGAGGGCCGCATCGGGCACGTGCACCTGAAGAACCTCCGTATGCCCGTGCTCGAGCGGATGCGGCACGAGTCCCTCAGCTTCTGGGACGCCCTGCGCGCGGGCATCTTCACGGTGCCCGGGGACCCCGAAGGGTGCCTCGACTTCGCACCCTTGCTGCGTCAGCTGGCCGACGACCGTTGGGGCGGCTGGCTCGTCGTGGAGGCGGAGCAGGACCCTGCGGCGGCGCCCCCTCTGGAGGCCTTCACCCTCGCTCGCCGTCACATCACCGAGCTGACGGGTCTCTAGACGTGGCAACGGCGGAGGAGCAGCGACTGAGCGACGCCAACACGGCTGGGGTGCCGTGGCGGCGGTGGGGGCCCTACCTCTCGGACCGGCAGTGGGGAACGGTGCGCGAGGACACCTCGAGCGGTGGGGACGCCTGGAACTCCTTCCCCCACGACCACGCGCGGTCCCGCGCCTATGCGTGGGGTGAGGACGGCCTGCTCGGCATCAGTGACGACACGCAGCGGCTGTGCTTCGGTCTTGCCGTCTGGAACGAGGCCGACCCCATCGTCAAGGAGCGGCTCTTCGGCCTGACGAACAGCGAGGGCAACCACGGCGAGGACGTCAAGGAGTACTACTTCTACCAGGACTCGACGCCGACCCACTCCTGGATGCGCGCGCTCTACAAGTACCCGCACGCCTCCTTCCCCTACGAGGACCTGCTGCGGACCAACGCAGAGCGTGGCAGGGACGGCGCGGAGTACGAGCTCGTCGACACCGGAGTCTTCGAGGACGACCGCTACTTCGACGTCGAGGTCGTCTACGCGAAGGCGGGACCGGAGGACCTGCTGATCCGTGTCACCGCCACCAACCGTGGCCCCGAGCCCGCCGCCCTCCAGCTGCTCCCGACGCTGTGGCTGCGCAACACCTGGGGTGACGACCCCGAGGCTCCCCGTCCTCGGCTGACAACGGACCTGTCGCGCCGACGGGTAAAGGTGGACTGTCCCGAGCTGGGCCCCTACGCGCTGGCGTGGGAGGACGACGTCGACGTCCTCGCCACCGAGAACGAGACGAACTGGGCGAGGATCGCCGGAGGCGACAACGCCACGCGCTTCGTCAAGGACGGCATCAACGACGCCGTCGTGCAGGGCCGCCTGGACGCAGTGAACCCGGAGCTCAGCGGGACCAAGATCGCGCTGCGTCTGCGGGAGCTCGTCGGGGCGGGCGACTCCGTGACGATGCAGCTCCGGTTGTCGGCGGCTCTGCCGGACGCCGCCTTCGGCGTCGACGCCGACGCGATCATGGTGCGGCGCCGTGAGGAGGCCGACGACTTCTACGCCTCCATCACGCCTCCCTCGACCTCGGCCGACGGTGCGATGGTCATGAGGCAGGCGTTGGCCGGCATGCTCTGGTCCAAGCAGTTCTACTGCTACGACCTCGATCGATGGCTGAGCCAGCGCAACGTGCACCCGTTGCGCGACGAAGCGGGACTCGACCACCGCAACGCCAGGTGGTTCCACATGGTCTGCGGCGACATCATCTCCATGCCCGACTGCTGGGAATACCCCTGGTTCGCCGCCTGGGACCTCGCGTTCCACACCGTGACGCTGGCCATGGTCGACACGGTCTTCGCCCGGGACCAGCTGCAGCTGCTCCTCGGTGAGCACTACCTTCACCCGTCAGGCCAGATCCCGGCATACGAGTGGAACTTCTCCGACGTGAACCCGCCCGTCCACGCCCTCGCGACCCTGTTCAGCCACCAGCAGGCGGTGGACACGGGCGCCGAGGACGACCACGACTTCCTTCGCGACATGTTCAACAAGCTCACCCTGAACTTCACGTGGTGGGTCAACCGCAAGGACGTCAACGGCGCGAACGCCTTCGAGGGCGGCTTCCTGGGGCTCGACAACATCGCCGTGTTCGACCGTAGCGCGGCCCAGCTCCCGACCGGTGGCAGGCTCGAGCAGGCCGACGGCACGGCCTGGATGGCGTTGTACTGCCAGAGCATGCTGGAGCTCGCGCTCGAGCTGGCGAAGTCGGACGACCAGTACGAGCCGATGGTCCTGAAGTTCCTCGAGCACTTCCTCTACATCTCGGCCGCGATCGAGCGCGGTGACGGGATGTGGGACGAGGAGGACGGCTTCTTCTACGACGAGCTGAGGAGCCCGGATGGCTCCGGGCAGCGGCTACGGGTGCGCTCCATGGTGGGGCTGATCCCGCTCTGCGCGGTGACCGTCGTGCCCGGCGCTGCCTTCGAGCTGGTGCGCGAGCGCCTGGAGGAGTTCATGGGTCGCCACCCCGACCTGCTCGCCCAGCTCTCGGACCCGCTCGCCCCGGGGGTGGCCGACCGCAGGCTCCTGTCGTTGCTCAACGAGGACCGACTGCGGAGCGTGCTGTCCTACCTCCTCGACGAGGACGAGTTCCTCAGCCCCCACGGGATTCGGGCACTCTCGCGGTACCACCTCGACTCCCCGTTCTCCATGGAGGTCGACGGACAGACGTTCGGGGTGGGGTACCTCCCGGCCGAGTCGGACAGCGGCATGTTCGGTGGGAACTCCAACTGGCGCGGCCCCGTGTGGATGCCGGTGAACTTCATGATCATCCGGGCTCTGTTGCAGTACTACCTCTTCTACGGCGACGCGTTCACCGTCGAGATGCCCACCGGGTCGGGCAAGCAGCGCACGCTGTTCGAGGTGGCGCACGAGCTGTCCGACCGCCTCGTCTCCATCTTCCTGCGCGACGGCGACGGGCGCCGAGCGGTCTTCGGTGGGGTGGAGCTCTTCCAGAACGACGAGCACTGGCGCGACAACGTGCTCTTCTACGAGTACTTCCACGGAGACAACGGTGCTGGCATCGGCGCATCGCACCAGACCGGCTGGACGGGCCTGGTGGCAAAGCTCATCCAGCTCTTCGGGACCCTCGACGCGGCCACCGTGCTTGCCGACGAGCGAACGCATCCCACCACGACCATGTTCCGGCGAGGTGTCAGCTGATCTCGAACACGTTGTAGCCGTGGGCCGGCAGGTCGAGGAAGAGGCCGTTGGCGGCCATGTCGGCGACGTCGCGGTCGTATGCCGTCCCCTCGCTCAGCCGGTCGGTCAACCTCGCCAGCGGCGAGGCCCACGGGACGTCCGTCAGCACGACTCGCGCCTGGGCCTGGCCGCCGCTCAGATTGGCGACGACCAGCCACCGCAGCGGGTCCCCCGGTCCGCGTGACCACCCGAAGACGAGGTATGCCTCGTGCGTCGGGTTGCCCGACCATGCGGGCGCGGTGTCCAGCAGCTGCCAGCGGCCGTCCCGGAGCACCGGGTCGGTCAGGACCTGAAGCAGCCGGTCATACAGCTCCTTGACGACGGGGTCGGCCTCCTCCGTCGGCCGCCGGCGGAGGTGGAGTGGGGCCTTCGTGCGACGTCCGACGAGCTGACCCTCGTGGAAGAACCGCAGACCGGTGACGAGGTAGGTGACGACGGCGGCGGCACCGTGCACGTCGGCTTCGCCGAAAGTGGCTGCCGCGCGAGGTTCGTCGTGGTTCTCCAGGAACCGTGCCGAGCGCCGCTGGAACTCAGCAGCTGCGGCGAGGTGCCCACGTGTGCCCGCGACGTCCCCGTCGCGGAGGCGGTCGTAGAGCCTCTTGTCGTAGGTGTAGTCGAACCCGTGCTGCTGCAGCTGCCACTCGAGGTCCCAGTACACCTCGGCGATCATCATGAAGTCGGGGTGCTGGGCCCGCACCTCGGTGATGGCCGCGGGCCAGAACTGCTCGTCGACCGGCGGCGTCCCGTCGACCGGGAGGGAGCGATCGCCCCAGGTCCTCAGGAACACCTCCGGTTCCAGCAGCATCGCCATGTCGCACCGCACTCCGTCACAGCGTTCTGCCACCTGCTTCAGCTGCGCGAGCATTGCTGCACGCAGGTCGGGGTGGCGGTAGTTGAGCTGGGCGGTGTCGGGCCATCCGTCGAAGTAGGGGTCCCGGCCGTGGGCGATGACGTGGTCACCGACTCTGAAGTAGTTCTGTGGTTCGTCACGCAGGTCGGTCTCGGAACCCCCGACATAGCGGTGCGGCGCGTCCGTGAGCCACGCGTGGTCGATCGCAGAGTGGTTCGGCACGAAGTCGAGCAGCAGCTTCAGGCCGCGGTGGGCGAGCCTCTCGCGCAACCGCGCCAGGGCCTCGTCGCCCCCGAAGTCGGAGTGCGTCACGTAGTCCAGGATCGCGAACGGTGAACCGACCACGTCCTCCACGGTGAAGTCCGGCAGTGCCGCGTGATACTCCGCTAGCCACTCGGCGTTGGTGGCGGAGACCTGGCGCCCCGCCTCGCCCGTCTGCCAGACACCGAGCATCCAGACCCAGTCGAAGCCTCGGGCCGAGATCTCGTCGAGGAACGGGTCTGTCACGTCGTCGAGAGTTGCGGACCTGCCCAGCTCGAGACCGCGCTCGTGGAGCGCCACACGCGTATTCACCTGATACATGAGCGGGTTCACGTGTTCTCCTCTGATTTCGACCTAAATATGTCAATATGTGACCGTACTCGTTGCCGGTCATGTCCAGCCGACGATTCGTGGGGTTTCACACCCGCGCCATCCACCCCGGAGTACGACTCGTCGAGAGGCCCACCGTGCCCAATGAGATCGACCACGCCGCAGCGGCGAAGACCCAGTACGACGTGCTCGTCGTCGGCTCAGGCGTGAGCGGTGCGGTGATCGCCCGCTCCCTGGCAGAGCGCGACCTCCGCGTGCTCGTGGTCGAGGCAGGACCCGGCGACGAGCTCTCCTCGGCCGAGTACGGGACGCACCTGACGAGGTTCTACGGCGCCGCGGCCAAGGACAACAACTCCGCGTACGAGGTCAACCCCAACGCGCCGATGCCGCGCTCCCCGGATGTCCGCCGACTGCAGGCCGGGGCCCCGGACTCCACGAGCTACCTGGTCCAGAAGGGCCCGTACGAGATGGACAGCACCTACACCCGGGTGCTCGGCGGCACCACCATGCACTGGGAGGGCAAGGCCATGCGCATGCTCCCCGAGGACTTCCAGATGCGCAGCCGCTTCGGCCAGGGCCGCGACTGGCCCATCGGCTACGACGACCTCGAGCCGGACTACCGACGGGCCGAGCGCGAGCTCGGGGTGTCCGCCGACGTGGCGGACCAGAGCTTCTACGGCGTCACCTTCCCGCCGGGCTACGAGTTCCCGATGCACGGACTCCCGCAGTCCTACCTCGACAAGCTGCTGGCGCGTGACCTCGACGGCACGAAGGTGAAACTCGGCGACACAACCTGCACCATCTCGATCCGGCCGACCGCACAGGCGCGCAACGGCATCCCCAATCCCGCCTACGACGGTGGCAAGGGATACGTGCCCGTCGGGGCGGTGAGCACGCACCAGATCGACCAGGGCGACCGCTGCCAGGGCAACATGAACTGCGTCCCACTGTGCCCCGTGCAGGCGAAGTACAACGCACGCAAGACGCTCTCGTTCGGCCTGCGAACCGGTCGCGTCGACATCCTGACGCAGACGGTCGTCTCGCGGGTCCACGTCGACGAGGACGGCCAGGTCAGCCGCGTCGAGTACAAGGCGTACGGCTCCACGGCCTCACCTGAGCACGTCACCGGGTCTCTCCGCGCCAAAACCTACGTGCTGGCCGCCAACCCGGTCGAGAACGCTCGGCTGATGCTGGCCTCGGGGCTTCCCGGCAGCAGTGGACAGATCGGGCGCAACCTGATGGACCACGCATACCTGCTCACCTGGGCGACCCTGCCCGAGATTGCCGGAACGATGCGTGGGGCCCAGTGCACGTCCGGCATCGAGGACTTCCGCTCGGGCGACTTCCGGAGCAGGCACGCCGCGATGCGCGTGAGCGTCCACAACGACGGCTGGTCATGGCCCACCGGCGCCCCCTACGCCGACCTGATCGAGCTCGTCGACGACGCCAACGCCTACGGGGCGACACTGCGCCGGGGCCTGGTGGATCGCATCTCGCGCCAGCTGATGCTCTCGTTCATGATCGACCTGCCCCCGGAGCCGAGCAACCGCATCACGGTCGACGGGCGCTACATCGATGCGCTCGGCAACCCGCGGCCCGTACTCTCCTACTCGTTGCCTGACTACACGATGGACGCCGTCGCGGCCAGCCGGCGCATCTCGCGTCGACTGTTCCAGCGACTCGGTGCTGAGGACCGTACGCACTACGACCCGCTCGACCCCGGCTTCGTGTCGCACGAGGGGGAGGGGTACATCATTCGCGGCGGCAACCACTGGGCCGGCACGCACATCATGGGTTCGTCGAGCCACGACTCCGTCGTCGACAGCTACCAGCGGTCGTGGGACCACCAGAATCTGTACCTCGCTGGGTCCGGGAGTATGCCGAGCATCGGAAGCTCCAACACCACCCTGACGTTGGCGGCGCTGTCCTTCCGAACCGCCGACCACATCGTGTCCCAGCTGGCCACCCGTCCCTCCATCACGATCGCGAGCTGAGCCATGGCCCTCCACCGCATTGCCACCGTCGAGGACTTGCGCGACCATCTGCAAGTCGCCTTGCAGCTCGAGCACGCCACTATCCCGCCGTACCTCACGGCCCTGTACTCCCTCCACCCGACGACAAACGCTGATGCCTACCAAATCATCCGCGTCGTGGTGGTCGAGGAGATGCTCCACCTGACGCTGGCCGCCAACTTGCTCAACGCCGTGGGCGGAACTCCTCGCCTGGACGACGACGGATTCGTGCCGGTCTACCCGGCTCACCTGCCTGACGGTGAGGAGGACTTCGAGATCGGTACTCGCGCCTTCTCTCGCGAGACGGTCCAGAGTTTCCTCAACATCGAGCGCTCCGGCGAGGCCACCGACGAGCGCTTCGTACCGCGCGACAAATCTCCCCGTGCCATCCTTCCCACGGTCGCCGCTCCGGGGGAGGAGGAGCTCCACTTCTTCAGCATCGGCGAGTTCTATGCGGAGATCGGGGAAGGACTGCAGCGCCTGCATGCCGAGATGGGTCCCGACCTTTTCTGCGGTGACCCGTCGCGCCAGGTCAGCGCTCAGTACTACTACTCGGGAGGCGGCGGGCTGGTCGAGGTCACAGACGCGGCGTCGGCTGCAAGGGCGATGCGGGTCATCAGTGAGCAAGGTGAGGGCCTGGGTGGTGGCATCTTCGACGAGGAAGGTGAGCTCGCCCACTACTTCCGGTTCGAGCAGCTGCTGCTCGGGCGCTACTACCAGCCCGGAGACGAGCCGGGCAGTCCCTCCGGTCCGACTCTCGACGTCGACTGGGAGGCCGTCTACCCCGTCATGCCTGACGCGGACTTCCGGCACTACACCGAATCTGGTGAGCTGCAGGACGCCGTGACAGCGTTCAGCGTGGCATACGGCATGTTCCTGACGCGACTGACGGAGGCGTTCAACGGGCAGCCCGACCTGCTCGTACCGGCGGTCGTGGATATGTTCCACATCAAAGAGCTTGTCTCCCGGATCATCCGCAACCCCATGCCCGAGCAGGCCGGGGTGAATGCCGCCCCGGTCTTCCGTGGGCCGGCCCTGGTGGAGGTGTCCTGACATGACCAACGATGTGCGTGAGGCTTTCCTCAGCCTGTCATCCATCCTCACCGGCTACTCGAAGTTCCGGTTGTCCGGCACCGGGCAGTCCGACAACTACTTCGCTGCCACGTGTGAGGCGGTCGGGGCCGACGTCGTCGCAGAGCTCGTTGCGGCCTTCGGCGAGGTACAAGGCGAGGCAGCCGGCGACGAGTCGGTCCTGGACCGCGGGATGCGGCTTCGAATTCTCAGCGACGACAAGTTGGGTCCGATCACGCGCAACATCACCAAGATGTGGTTCGTGGGCACGTGGTACGAGCTCCCCCAGGAGTGGCGTGACCTGTATGCGACCGGTGAAGCGGTCTCAACGCACGTGGTGTCGCCCGGGTCGTACACCGAAGGGCTGCTCTGGCCCACGATCGGCGCGAACCCGCCCGGCGCCAAGGGACAGGGATTCGCCAGCTGGACGGGGCCACCGACCATCGAAGAGGTCTAAAGGCTGGGCGCCTGACGTGGTTGCGCCACCGCAGTCGAAATCCGGCGAAGAGCTGCCGCCCGGGAAGGCAGGGAAGAGGTCGATCGGGGTTCAGGCCGGCGTCCGATCGGCCGAACGTCCGTGGTGGACGTCGTGTGTTCGTGAGGAACTCGTGGGGAAGTTCCGGTAGGTAATGCGTCGATGCTGGCCAGCGAATTGCATTGCCGGGACTGTAAATCCGTCGCGAAAGCTACGCAGGTTGGAATCCTTCACCTGCCACCCAGTGCTCGGAAGGGCCTCTGACCAGCGGAAACGCGGGTTTGAGGCCCTTCTGTTGTCTGTGCTCGGTGTCCGGCTGAGGGGGGCCGTCAGCGGTTTCACACGGGTGCCCGTACAGAACCGGTGGGAAGTTTCAAGATCGCCGCGAGGACTGGCAGCCCCGACCACGCCCTACTGACTTCCTAGCGGGCTCCACGCGACGTCGGGAGGAGTCGTCCTGACGCCCACTCCCGATGGGTAGACCCCCAACAACACGTTCACGCGGGCGTCACTGCTGCATAACGAGATCCAGCCGGGTGAGCCTCCGCGGCATTGAGAACCCCTGCGGGTCCCAAACCGGCCCCCGACCTGCGCGGGTCCCGGGAGTGCCCATGAACCCACCCCAAGCCCTCCGTCGTTGCGTCGGTGTCCACCGTCCTTGTTCTCCTGCTGGACGTTGCCGCCTGTTCGGCTCATGGCGCGGACGGGGGTTCCTCAACGTCCCGGGCCAGCCTGCCCACCCAGTCGACGACCCAGTCCACCGATCAGCCGGCAACCGGCTCGATGACCTCCATCCCCGAGCAGACCACGACCGCCGCCCGCGTAGCCCCCTCTGCCGGCCGTGAGCGCCCGCAAGATCTCTACCCGGCGCTGCGAGTGCGTGCGACGGCGAGCAGCACATCCTGAACATCGGGCCGCTGCCCAGCAAACTGGCCCTACCCGCGCTGACCGGCGACGCCACGAGCGGTCCGAGCGGCTACGCCATCCTCGTCGAGCACTGACCCGCGAGGCCAAACCGACCGCTCCGGGCACCACGAGAACCCTGGAACGACCCTCTTGCCCGAGCTTCCATTCGGACCAAGCGCGTGTGAGGGGTCCTTATTGGCGGGGCGGCAGTCCGGGCGCGTGGCCCGTCAGGACGACCTCTTCGGCCACGAGCCGCAACTTCCGGTTGCTGTGCTGGCTCGCCATCTTCAGGAGCTCGAAGGCCCTGACGTCGCTGACGCGGTAGAGGGTCATGACGATTCCCGTGGCGGCACCGATCACTCGAGCGGTTTGCAGAGCGATCTCGAGGTGCGCCGCCTGCGCACTGCTGATGAGCCCTTCGGCCTGCAGTTCGGCGATCATCGCCTCGTGGACGTCGAGTCGGCCCTCGACGTCTGCGATACTGCGACGGTCGTCCCGTGAACGCACTGCTTGCGCGTCCGCCCGGCCTTCGGCCTCGTCGGCTCGGGTTGCGCTGTCATCAGCCCGCAGCTCAGCCTTGTCGGCGCGGGATTCGCTGGCGGAAGCCCGCTGGTCGGCGGCGTCGGCCCGGGCACGCAAATCGTCGATCTGTCCCTGCAGGTCGGCGTTGCCGTCGGGCTGATCCGCATCCATGGGGAACAACCTAAGTCACCGTGCGCGACAGCGGGCGGTTCAGGCTCGACCAACGACCCCGGGAGCCACGGCACCCACAGAGCCATCGTCCTTCCTCGGCGCCCAGCTCGCCTCCTCGGTCGCGGCCGGCTCCGGCAGGCCGTGCTTCCGACCGGCCCTGGCGTGGTCCTCCAGGCCAGGCAGCAAGCGTCCTAACGTCTGACACGGCCACGACTACTCGTTGTCGGCCACTACCGGCGCACTTCGCGCGCTGGCGCAGGACCTGCCTGCCGGGCGGCACGCCCGGATAGGTCCCTGACTGGACCGTGGGGCGGTGTCCTCGCGCTGCCAGCGGTGCCCTGTCGGGGAACAGCACGGCTGATGTCTCCCGCGCGAGTAGATTGATGAACCTTCCGGCTGCGGAGTGGGGATGAGGTCAATGTCCACCGACGACAACAAGCGGGTTGTTTCAGAGTTCGTTCGACGTTGTCAGGATCAGCATGACCTTGCTTACGCCGATGAGGCCTTCCATCCCGGGTTCGTGAACCACTACCGGCCTGAGGGGAGGGCCGTGCCGAGCACGGAGCGGCCTGCGGGCGGGTTCCAAGCCTTCTACGGGCAACTGCTGCAGGCGTTCCCGGATGCGCGCATGGAGATCAACGACCAGATCGGCGAGGGCGACCTGGTCAGCACCCGGAAGACGTTGCGCGGTACGCATCGCGGCGAGCTTTGGGGCATGGCGCCGTCCGGGAACCATGTCGAGTTCGAGTTCATCGACATCTTCCGAATTGTCGACGGCCTGTTGATGGAGCACTGGACGTCCATGGACCTTGGCGCCTTGAAGAGCCAGATGCAGATGCCGAGCGAGTAGGAACCCCGAGGCGCCCCGGCGGCGGGTGGAGCGTCGGCTTGGGGCGGAACGGAACGTCGACGCCGAACTGGTCCTCGCCCTCGGCGGTCCGCCCGCGCGATGGGCCGTCGCAGGGGAGCCTTCGGGGCCGCCGTACTGGTTGAGGGTCTGGGCGCTGCGCGGGCTGCTTGGGCCTGGGACGAGGCGGCGCTTCCGCCCTTTCGGGCCCTCCGCCGAACGCCTTTCCCTGCCGCGCTGATGGGCACAGCGCCCGTGGTCCGCACGTGGCCTGTCCGGGCTCGGTGAGAGCTCGCGACGACCCGCGGGTCATCGCAGCCGGGAAGGCGCAGGTGGCGAGCCAGCTCGAGTCCTGCCGGTGAGCAGCGTGACCGCGGCGAGGACGCACAGTGCGGTGCCGCCGATGGCGGGCGCCGAGGCCCACGTGGCCGTGCCGATCCCGGCGTCGGACTGGAAGCCGGTGCCCACCTCGAGCACCAGCAGGTAGGCGGCGGCCGAGACGTTGGCGGCCGCCGCGAGCACGGCCCCCCAGGCGCGACGGGTCCACAGCAGGACGCCGGAGACGATGAACGCCGGCGCGAGCACGCCGAGGTCGAGGGCGTAGACG
>NZ_JBFULD010000003.1:0-51635 GCF_056400505.1 Terrabacter sp. P5_B1 | reverse complement strand
CGGCTGGGGCGCCCGCTCCGGCCACCCCACCCCCGGCGGCCGCACCGCGGCCGGCTTCCCCGACAGCGGACCCTGCCGAGGGAGACGAGGACGAGGATCCGTGAAGGGCCCTCAGGCCCAGAGCGATCGAGAGGGCGAGCACGGCAACGGCCACGGCGAGCGCAGCCAGAGCCCTGCGCCATGAGCGGGATGTGAGGCGCGGCAGGTGGGGCGTCGCAGTCATGGCATACCTTCCGACGGGTCGCCCGTCGTGGCCGGTGAGCCGTGCAGACCGGGACCGCGTGCGTGGCGACGTACTTGTCATGAAGGACACGCTGCGGGCGCAGAACGTTGCGAGCCCGATGCCCGTGGTCGGGCCGGTCACCCGGCGCGCGAACCGGATGAAAGAGTGACGGCATGAGCAGGACGGTCGCGGTCATCGGTGGTGGCATCAGTGGGTTGGCGGCAGCCTGGGAGCTCAGCCGCCTCGGCGACCTGTCCGTCACGGTACTCGAGGGCTCCGATCGTCTCGGTGGGAAGCTCCGGCTCGAGGACGTCGGAGGCGTCCGCATCGACGTCGGCGCCGAGTCGGTCCTGGCCCGCCGGCCGGAGGCCCTGGCACTCTTCGCGCAGCTCGGGCTCGACGACCTCACGACGCACCCCGGGCCCGCCGGCGCGGCGATCGTCTCGAGGGGACGGCTCTGGCCGATGCCGCGCGGCACCGTCATGGGAGTGCCCTCCGACCCCGAGTCGGTGCGCGGGCTCCTCACCGACGAGGAGGTGGATCGCCTCGCTCACGAGACCGTCGGCCGCCCGGTCGTCGGCGACGTCTCGGTGGGCGACCTCGTCGACGCCCGGCTCGGCGTTGCCGTCACCGACCGGCTCGTCGAACCGCTCCTGGCCGGCGTCTACGCCGGTCATGCCCGCGAGCTCTCCGCCGAGCAGGCGGTGCCGGCGCTGGCGGCGGCAGCGCACGAGGGACGTCCGCTGCTCGACGTGGCCCGGGCCGCAGCCGACGCCTCGACCAACGGGTCCCTGGCGGGCCGCCCCGTCTTCGCCTCGCTCGTCGGCGGTCTCGGGACGCTGCCCGAGATCCTGGAGCGCGAGCTCGTCACCGCCGGTGTCCGGGTGCGCACCGGCGCCCTCGCCCGCGGCCTGCGTCGCGACGGTGCCGGCTGGGTCGTGTCGACCGGGCCCACGACCGAGGTCGTCGACGAACGGTTCGACGCCGTCGTGGTCGCGGTCCCCGCGGCGCCGACCTCACGCCTGTTGCGTGACGTCGCCCCCGCGGCGGCCACGGCCCTCGCGACCGTCGAGTACGCGTCCATGGCCATCGTGACGTTCGCGCTCGAAGGGCCCGCGCCGGCCGTGCTCGGCGGCAGCGGCTTCCTCGTCCCGCCCACCGAACCGCTCACGATCAAGGCGTCGACCTTCAGCTCGGTCAAGTGGCCGTGGCTCGCCGCCGCCCGTCCGGACCGCACGTTCCTGCGCGCCTCGATCGGCCGGCACCGCGAGGAGGCGACCCTGCAACGGTCCGACGACGAGCTCGTCGCCGTGGCGCTGGCCGACCTGTTGACCGTCCTCGGGCCCGAGGTGCCCGCTCCCGTCGCCACCCAGGTGCAGCGTTGGGGCGGGGGACTGCCGCAGTATGCCGTGGGCCACCGCTCGCGCCTGGCGCCCACCCGAGCGCTGCCCTCGGGGCTCGCCCTGTGCGGGGCGGCCTACGACGGCGTCGGGATCCCGGCCTGCATCGCGTCCGGACGGGCGGCCGCCCGTGCGGTCGTGACCCCGTGAAGGGACGCCGGGGACTGCGGGGGATGATGGACCCATGAGCGAGCGCCTGACCCCGTCCCAGATGCGAGAGATCAACGACACCATCCGCTACTGCATGTGGTCGGTGTTCAGCACCGTCACACCGCTGGGCGACGACCGGGCCAAGGTGACCGCCGAGCTCGAGGCGTTCCTGGCCGACATCAGCGGCGAGGGCGTCGCGGTCCGCGGCATCTACGACGTCGCAGGCCTGCGCGGTGACGCCGACTTCATGATCTGGTGGCACGCCGAGACGATCGAGCAGCTCCAGTCCGCCTACCACCGCCTGCTGCGCACCGAGCTCGGCCAGCACCTCGAGCCGGTCTGGAGCAGCGCGGCGCTGCACCGCCCGGCTGAGTTCAACAAGAGCCACATCCCGGCGTTCATGGCCGACGAGGTCGCCCGCAAGTACGTCTGCGTCTACCCGTTCGTCCGCTCCTACGAGTGGTACCTCCTCGAGGACGGTGAGCGTCGCGACCTGCTCCGCGAGCACGGCCAGATGGCGCGGGACTTCCCGGACGTGCGCGCCAACACCATCGCGTCGTTCGCGCTGGGCGACTACGAGTGGCTGCTGGCCTTCGAGGCTGACGAGCTCCACCGCATCGTCGACCTGATGCGCGAGCTGCGCGCGTCACGGGCCCGGATGCACGTGCGCGAGGAGATCCCCTTCTTCACCGGGCCCCGGGTCGAGGCTGCCGAACTCGTCGCCAACCTGCGCTGACGCCTGCCGCTCGGCGACCTCGGGCCGTCAGTCGTCGATGGCCCGGGCGAGGATGGCGATGATCGGGATGAGCAGGAAGACCAGCCACGTGTCGGTGCGGAAGAACGCGACGAGCGCGATGAACGGCGACAGGTACACGAGGGTTCGTGCGACTTTGCTCCTCGTGCTGGACCGAGCGGTCGCGGGGCGGGCCGCGTTTCTGCCCGCGCCCTTCCCGGTCGCGCCCTCGAGTCTCGGCCGGGGCTCGGGCAGGTCGGTGAAGAGCGAGCTCAGGTCACGTCGGACGATCGCGTCCGTGGCGCGGCCCCGCCGGTCCTCGTAGTCGTTGGCGTCGAGGCGTCCGGCCGCGTGGTGCTCGGCCAGGGCGGCCAGGGCCTCCTCGCGCTCGGCGCTGCCGATGCGGATGTCGCCGTCGTCCTGCATAGGACGAATCTAGGCGAGGAGGCTTGGCCGCGGCACTCGAGGTGGAACCTCTGGCGCTCGGGCTCAGGCCTGGCGACCCGGGTCCTCGTCGGGCTGGAGGCGCAGCGAGATCGAGTTGATGCAGTAGCGCTGGTCCGTCGGCGTGTCGTAGCCCTCGCCCTCGAAGACGTGCCCGAGGTGCGACCCGCAGTTGGCGCAGCGGACCTCGACACGCTTCATCCCGAAGGTTCGGTCCTCGATGTACTCGACGGTGTCGCCGGCCAGCGGGGAGTAGAACGACGGCCACCCGCAGTGCGACTCGAACTTCGTGTCACTGCGGAAGAGCTCGGTGCCGCAGGCGCGACAGGAGTAGACGCCCTGGGTCTTGGTGTCGGTGTACTCGCCGCGGAAGGCCGGCTCGGTGCCGGCCTGTCGCAGCACCTTGTACTCGGCGGGCGTCAGGGCTGCGCGCCACTCCTCGTCGGTGCGCTGGACGGCATACGGCTTGTCGGAGGTGCTGTGGTGGCTCATGCCCTGACCAACGCCACGCCGCCCGGGTTTGTGCCCCGGGTCGGCCGCGGGGGGGACGGGGTCTGCTCGGCGCGGCGCGCCCGTCGCCTTCCCGTGCCGCAGCACCCTCCTTTGCGACGATGAGGGCGTGCAGCTGCGCCGTCTCGTCTCGCGCCCGGTGCTCGTGGCGGCGGCCGCGGGCACCGGTTCCGTGCTGGGTGCGGCCGGGGGCTCGGTCGCTGCAGCGGCGTACTTCGCTCGGAAGGTGATCACGCCGGACGAGCTGCAGCCCGACGACGTCGAGATCGTGCGCCACGACGCCGAGAGCCTCACCTTCGCCCTGACCCCCGAGACCCTCCGCCCTGGCCGCTACGGCGTGTGGCTCGACGCGGGAGCAGGCCACGCCCGGGTGGGCGAGATCGTCGACACGAACGCCACGTCGGTCACCCGCCGGCTCGTCGCCGTCGACCGCGGACGGATCGAGGTGGGGCCGGCCCGCTGGAACCAGTACTACTACTGGGACCGCCCCTCCGTCAGCCTCGGCCTGCCGGACGAGGACGTCAGCATTCTCTCCGACGTCGGCCTGCTGCCCGGCTGGCTGGTCCGCCCTGCAGGCGGGACTGCCGGGAGCGACTGGGCGGTCCTGGTGCACGGCAGGGGTGCGCGCAGGGAGGAGACGCTCCGTGCCGTCCCGGTGCTGCGCGATGCAGGTTGGACGAGTCTCGTCACCGCCTACCGCAACGACCGCGACGCCCCACGAGGACCGGACGGGCGCTACAACCTCGGCCTGTCCGAGTGGCGCGACGTCGAAGCCGCCATGGGCCACGCCGTGTCCCAAGGGGCGCGGCGCATCCTGCTGTTCGGGTGGTCGATGGGAGGCGCCATCGTGCTCCAGGCGCTCGACCGTTCGCCGCTGTCCGACTACGTCGTCGGGGTGGCCCTCGACTCCCCGGTCATCGACTGGGGCGTCGTGCTGCGCCACCACGGCCGACTGCACCGAGTTCCCGGGCCGCTCGTACGGGTGGCGACCGACCTGATGGGCTCGTCTCGCAGCCGGCGCCTCGTCGGGGTGCGCGAGCCGATCGACGTGGCCCGCACCGACTGGGTCGCCCGGGCGGACGAGCTGCGCCACCCGATGCTCCTCGTCGCCTCCGACGGTGACGCCTTCGTGCCGATCGGCCCCGCAGTGGCGCTCGCAGGGCGCAGACCCGACCTCGTGCGCTTCGAGCGCTGGGAGACGGCAGGGCACTGCCGGGAGTGGAACCACGACCCGGAGCGCTGGGAGCGTGTGCTCCGTGAGTTCGTCCAGAGTCGTTGACCCGTTGACCCGTTGACCCGCTGACCCGCTGACCCGCTGAACCGCTGAACACCCCGGGGGTGGTCAGCGGCGGACGGACCAGCGACCCATCAGGGTGCCGTCCTGCTCGACGAGCAGCTCGACGTCGAGGTTCCCGGGCGTTCCGCCCGGGCCGACCGGTCGGGGGTGCACGCCCCCGACGACCCGAGGGCTGATCGTGAAGCAGAGCTCGTCGAGCTGCCCGGCCGCGAGGAAGGAGCCGAGCAGGCTGGGGCCGCCCTCGGTGAGGACCTGCGTCCAGCCGCGGCCGTGCAGGGCTGTGACGAGCGCGCTCACGTCGAGCGTGTCGTCCCCGCAGACGAGGACGTTCTCCTCGCCCAGGTCGCGACGGGCGCCGGCGACGCCGGGTGCGGCAGCCGGGACCGCCAGGAGGACTCGACCGTCCCGGCATCCGCTCAGGGTCGGCGGGACGTCCCCCCGCTGGCTGACCGCGACGAGCGGAAGGTCGTCAGGGAGCCCGCGCCCGCGCCGGAGTCCTGCGAGCGAATCGTGCACGGAGAGTGGGGAATAGCGCTCGGTACGGACCGTGCCCGCGCCCACCACGACGACGTGGCTCAAGGCTCGCAGGACCTCGAACACGACGTGGTCGGCGTCGCTGTTGATCGACCCGGAGCGTCCGTCGGCCCCGGTGGCGGCCCCGTCGAGGGACGTGACCATGTTGCAACGGACCCACCGCTCACGCGGCGCGGCGTAGGCGGCGAACAGGCCTGCCGTGTCGAGCTGGGTCATGGCGGGCACGCCGGACCGGCCGGGAACGAGCAGGAGCATGCGGCCAGTATCGGCGACGGGAGGGGGCGCCCGCACGATCGGTGGCCTCCTTTCCCGTCGCGCCGGGCGCCGTTCGGGCAGGATGACGCCATGGGCAAGGGCGCGAAGGGCAAGCACGGCAAGTCCGACAAGAAGCTGGGCAAGAAGGCGCGAAAGGCCTCGAGCAAGGCCGCGGCCGAGGAGGTGAGGCAGCAGGCCCGCGAGGACGAGGCGATCGCGGAGCACGAGGCCGAGGCGGTCCAGGAGATCAAGGACGTCGCCAACACCCTGCGTGTCGGCAAGGGCTTCGTCCTCGCCGACGTGGACACCTCGGCGACTCCCGGCTTCACCGGCGACAAGATCGCCGGCAAGGCGGCGCTCAAGGCGTGCGAGAGCGAGCTGTCCGACCTGCTGGAGCGGCTCTTCGCCGAGTCGACCGCCGGCTCGAAGCGGTCGGTCCTGCTCGTCGTGCAGGGCATGGACACCTCGGGCAAGGGCGGCCTCATGCGCCACGTCATCGCGGTCAACCCCCAAGGCGTCAAGGCGACCGCCTTCAAGGCGCCGACGAAGGAGGAGCTCGCGCACGACTTCCTCTGGCGCATCGAGAAGGCCTTGCCCGAGCCCGGCGAGCTGGGCGTCTTCGACCGGTCACACTACGAGGACGTGCTCGTCGTCCGGGTGCACGAGCTCGTCCCCGAGGCCGTGTGGTCCAAGCGCTTCGCGCAGATCAACGCCTTCGAGCGCAAGGCCATTGCCGCGGGCACGACCGTCATCAAGGTGATGACGCACGTCTCCAGGGACGAGCAGAAGGCGCGCCTGATGGAGCGACTCGACCGGCCGGACAAGCACTACAAGTACAACCCGGGTGACGTCGACGAGAGAGGTCACTGGGGCACGTACATGGAGGCCTACCAGACGGTTCTCGACAAGACGTCGACGGTGGGGGCGCCTTGGCACGTCGTGCCCGCCGATCGCAAGTGGTACGCCCGGCTGGCCGTGCAGCAGCTGCTTCTCGAGGGACTGCGGGGCATGAACCTCCAGTGGCCCCAGGCCGACTTCGACGTCGAGGCCGAGAAGAAGCGGCTCTCCGCCAGCTGACACGGGCAGTGCYCGAGCCCCCGACCCCGAGGACGTATGCCGCCCACAGCGATTCGTGGGAGGGCTTGCGCCGTCAGCCGGCTCGGTCGATGACGGCTGCGGCGGCACCGGCCAGTTCGACGCCGAGCGAGCCGAAGGTGTGCCCCCGTCGCCCGGCGATCCGACTGGCGACGAACGCGTCGGCGACCGGCGCGGGGGAGAGCCGGACGAGCAAGCTCGCCTGGAGGGCGAGCGCCAGCTGCTCGACGACGACGCGGGCGCCGAACGCAGCTTCCGGTGACGACGGGTCGAGCGAACGTACTTGTGCCAGAGCGGCATCCGTGTGCGCATCGAGCTCGACACTCTGCCCACGCGCCTCGTGCAGCTCCTTCGTCAGCGCCTCGAGGCTCGCCGGCTCTCGCGTGACGGCGCGCAGGACGTCGAGCGCGTTGACGTTGCCGGAACCCTCCCATATCGAGTTGAGGGGGGCCTCGCGGTAGAGCCGGGCGAGACCGTTCTCCTCGACGTAGCCGTTGCCGCCGAGGCACTCGAGGGCCTCCGCCACGAGCGGGGCCGTGCGCTTGCACACCCAGAACTTGCCGAGTGCCACACCGAGCCGGGCGAGCTCGCTCTCGCCGGCGTCGACGGCGTGCGCCAGCCGCAGGCCCAGCACCGTCGCCGCCTCGGCCTCGAGTGCGAGGTCGGCCAGCACGTTGCGCATGAGCGGCTGGTCGACGAGCAGGGACCCGAAGGCGGTGCGGTGCCGCGCGTGGTGCACGGCGCGGGCGACGGCGTCGCGCATCGTGGCCGTCGAGCCGAGGATGCAGTCGAGGCGGGTGGCCTGCACCATGTCGATGATGGTGCGGACGCCCCGTCCCTCGTCACCGATCCGGCTGCCCCAGGTGCCGTCGAGCTCGACCTCGCTCGAGGCGTTCGAGTGGTTGCCGAGCTTGTCCTTGAGGCGCTGGAGGGCGAAGGCGTTGCGGGCGCCGTCGTCCAGGGCACGCGGCACGACGAAGCAGGTGAGCCCGCCGGGCGCCTGGGCCAGCACGAGGAAGACGTCGCTCATCGGCGCCGAGCAGAACCACTTGTGACCGGTCAGGCGGTAGGTCTCGCCGAGCAGCGGACCACCCGGCGCGGGGACGGCGCGGGTCGTGTTGGCCCGCACGTCCGAACCGCCCTGCTTCTCGGTCATGCCCATGCCCGCGATGGCCCCCGCCTTCATCGCCACGGGCCGGATGCCGAAGTCGTAGCTCCGGCTCGCCAGTGCGGGCAGCCAGCGGGCACCCACGGTCGCGTCGTGTCGCAGGGCCGAGCCCGCGGCATACGTCATCGAGACGGGACAGCCGTGTCCGGCCTCGACGCGCGACCAGAGGACGAAGCCCGCGGCACGGCGCACGTGCGCGCCGGACCCGCTGGCCGACGTCCACGGCTCGGCGGTGAGGCCGGCACCGACCGCCTGGGTCATCAGCCAGTGCCACGACGGGTGGAACTCGACCTCGTCGACACGGTTGCCGCGGGCGTCGTGGGTGCGCAACACCGGCACGTGGGTGTCGGCGAGCCGCGCGTGCTCCTGTGCCTCCTCGGTGCCCGCCAGGATCCCGAGCGGGGCGAGGTCGGCGACGGCGGCAGGGCCGGCCCAGCGCTCCACCGCCTCGCGCAACGCGACGTCGCCGGTGAGGAAGTCCCCGCCGATGAAGGGCGGGGCCTGGTTGGTCACCTCGTGTGTGCTCACCCCGCCGAGACTAGGCGGCGATCGGCGTGACTGGCTGTCCCGACGCGTGTTGCCCGGATCACTGGTGATGCGCGCCGCGTGACCCCGTTAGCCTCGGAGGCGATGAGTGCACGGACGAGGACGCGGGCAGTGCTGGAGCGGGTGCCGTGGGGCGTGCCGCTCGTGAGGCTGACCCTGGAGACGATCCGGGTGTGTCTGCGCTACCGCGTCACCGGGCTGGCCGCCGAGGGTGCCTTCTTCATGCTCCTCAGCCTGCCGCCGCTGGTTCTCGGGCTCTTCGGCGGCCTCGGCTTCGTCGGCGGCTGGCTCGGCCCCAACACGATCAACAGCGTCGTCTCGTCGATCCAGGTGTACGCCTCGCGCTTCCTGACCGAGTCGAGCATCAAGGAGCTGCTCCTGCCGACGATCGACGACGTGCTTCGCGACGGACGCGTCGACGTGATCTCGGTGGGCTTCATCCTGTCGCTGTGGTCAGGCTCGAGGGCGTTGAACGTGTTCGTCGACACGGTGTCGATCATGTACGGGCAGAAGGATGCTCGCGGGATCGTGCACATGCGCGCCTTCAGCCTGCTGCTCTACACCCTCGGCATCCTCTCCGCCGTCGTCGTGCTGCCGCTGATGCTCCTCGGGCCGGGACTGCTGGCGTCCTGGCTGCCGGAGGCGGCGGCAACCATCACGAAGGCGCTCTACTGGCCGACGCTCATCATCTTCAGCGTGGCGCTGCTCGCCTCGATGTACCACGTCTCCACGCCGCGGCGGAGTCCGTGGCGTCGCGACGTGCCCGGCGCCGCCCTGGCCATGGCGATCTGGATCGGCGCGTCGTACGTCGTGCGGATCTCGCTCGAGGCCTCGATGGGCGGTTCCTCGATCTACGGCCCGCTCAGCACGCCCATCGTCCTGCTCGTGTGGTTGTACGCGCTGGCCGTGGCCATCCTCATCGGAGCCGGCCTGAACGCGGCCGCGAACACCCTCTGGCCCGTCGCCCTGCACCAGGGCGCCGACGTTCGCCTCGTCAACTGGGCGATGGAGGGGGCCGGGGGACTGCTGACTCGCGCCGAGGGCGACGCAGGGATGTCGGACGCCGACCCACCGACGGCGGCTGACGGCGTGGACGACTCGGACGGCGTGGACGGCTCGGACGGCGAGGACGGCGAGGACGGCGAGGACGGCGAGGACGGCGAGGGGCGCGGCCGCGACCGGCAGTTCGAGAGCGGGCACCGCGGGCCGATCACGGCAGCGATCCAGCGGCGCGCGGGGGACGGCGCGACGGCTCCGCAGGAGGCGTCGGACCCGGCCTCGCGGCCCTCGTGAGCAGGGGTCGGTCCGTGGCTGGACGGGCATGAGGACCGGTTTTGTATCTCGTGCATCGATCGGCTAATGTCTAGCAAGCACCGAGCGGGGAAGTTACACCGCTGGTGTTTCCGCGGACGTAGCTCAGTTGGTAGAGCGCAACCTTGCCAAGGTTGAGGTCGCCGGTTCGAGCCCGGTCGTCCGCTCGGAGGCAAAGATCCACTTGCCTTCCACGGTGGAGTGGCCGAGAGGCGAGGCAGCGGCCTGCAAAGCCGCGTACACGGGTTCAAATCCCGTCTCCACCTCGGTGAGACACCACGAAGTACCAGGCAGGACAGCACCACCCACGGGCGATTGGCGCAGCGGTAGCGCGCTTCCTTGACACGGAAGAGGTCACTGGTTCAAACCCAGTATCGCCCACCAGCACGAAACAGCCCCTGACCAGCGGAAACGCGGGTCAGGGGCTGCTTCGTTCGGGGGTCCGATCGGCTCCGAAGCGGTGATGCTTGACTAACTGCTTGACTAAGGATCCGTTTTCGAGGGCTCGTCGGGTCGGTCAGAAGATCTGTCTGGTGCCCGGAAGAGTCGGTCCATGGCCTCGGTCCCTTGGGTCAGTACTGGGCGTAACTGCTTGCGGTAGACGGCCTCGGTCACGGTCGTGCTGCGGTGCCCGACGAGGCGCGAGATGTCCTCCAACGGCACGCCGGCGTCTGACATGAGTGAGACGAAGCTGTGGCGCAGCTCCCGAGGCGTCCACACCTGGTCGTCGAGTCCGGCCCTGCTCACCACGGCGCGGAAGGATCGCCGTACATTGGCGGGGTCCAGCGGCAGGCCCTCGCGGGTGCAGAAGACGAGATCGTGCTCCCGCCACGCGTCCGTGATCTCGCTACGCCAAGCGTTCTGGGCATCCAGGTGGCGACGGAGGGAGTCCACCGCTCGGTCCGGGAGCCGGAGGGTACGGCGTGACATGCGGGTCTTAGTGTCGCCTCCTTCACGGACGGAACGCCACACCTGGATGCTTGGCGGCCGCGGAGGGTCGGCGTCGGCGTCTCCTTCGAGGTCGAGATGGGACCACGTGAGGGCTCTGAGTTCCTCGGTGCGGGAGCCGGTCAGCAGGCTGACCGTCACATATGCCTCCATCTCGGTGCCTTCGACAGCCTTTAGGACGGCCGTCGCCTGATCGAGGGACAGAGCCTTTGACGGGCGGCCGGCCCTGCCGTGCGGGACCTCGCAGTGGAGGGCCACATTGCGGCGGAGCCGGTCGCGAGCCACCTGTCGGGTCAGGGCGCGTCGCAATATCGAGAGCAGGCGTTGCAGCGTCGATCTGGAGAGGTCCGACGACTTCCCCTTGAGCCATCGGTCCACGTCCTCGGCGGTCAGCTGGTGCAGCTTGCGCGCACCCAGATCCGGGATGATGTGCCTTTCGGCAAGGATTCGGCAGGTCGTGACCGTCTTCACGGATCGACCGCTCAGGCCGAACTCCAGCCAGTCCTCGACTGCGGCAGCTACTGTTATCCGGGCAATCGCCTGGATGCCATCCTCGCGGTTCCGAAGCAGTTCCTTGAGCTTCGCCTTCGCCTCGGTCTTGGTCTTTCCCGCACCTGTCTTGACGATGCGCTTGCCGTTGGGCAGGAACCCCACCTGGGCGGTCGCGATCCAGCGCTGGCGGCTCTCGGAGTAGTGAACGCCGCCTTCGCCCCGGCTACGCCGCGCCGCCATGGTGATCAGCTTCGAACTCAAGCAGTGCCACGTAACGCTCCATGGCGTTGGCGGTCACGTAGCAGCGGCGGCCTTGGTGCACGGTCTCGAGGCGGCCGGCGCGAATCTGCTCGTAGATGACCGAGCGGCTCATGCTGAGCAGCGCCATCACGTCGGGGATGTTGTACAGGACGCGTTCGGCAACGGCTGTCATCAGGTCTCCTTCAAGTGATCCTGCGACACGAACGGGATCGAGGGGCCACTATCGGAAGTCCACTGGCGTTGCTACGCGGACCTGGTGCTGGATCGACTCTGGGCCGTTGATCATGCCGAGCGGCAGTCCACCGAGGCTCCGCCAACCCGTGGCTGTCGGGCCGACTCGCGGCGAAGTGACGCATGAAGCGTGAGGGTCCTGGTGCTCGACGTCAAAGTCTGCTGGCCAACGCGGCAAACCCCAGTCGCGGGTCCTGACGATGACGTCGGGGCTGATCCAGGTCGGTTTGCAGAGTGCCCCGCGTCAAGCTCCCGTCGCTCGGTAGAGCGACGTGATCTGCATAATCACATCGCGAACCGTGTCCCACCCCGCCACCGCGTCCCCGCTGGGGAGGTTCGGCGCCTTTGGGGTCAGCCGCTTCCTCGTAATCGCCTGCACCTTCGCGGCGATTGCATCCGCTTCATTGGTCCAGCCGCGGTCACGCAGGGGCTGGATCGGTATCTCCAGAGTGTCCCAGTTCGCAAGGTAGACGTTGGCGACCGAGGCTAGGTCTCGGGTCTTCAGGAGAGCGCCAGATGGCGTCTCCTGCACCAAGAGGCCGAGCTCTTGGGCCAGCTGAGTAGCCAGTTCGATCAATCGAATGGTGTCCGGCTTGGACGATGCGAGCGCTTCTTCACGAGTCGGCGTCCGCCGCCCTCCAGAGGCTTTGAGCGAGGCGGCCGCGGTCCGTCCGTACACGGCGGGCACGATCACAGTCCCGGGATAGCCTTCCGCTCGGTATTGCTTCACCTCGACCGCGAACACCTGCGCCGGGTTCATCTGCTCGTTCAGGAATTCCGTGATGCGCATCAGTTCGTCAGGTATGACGTCTGCGACGAAGACCATGCGGATCCGACCCGCCCTGAGGTTGTCGGCTATTGCCGAGAAGAAGTCGTCGACGGTGACGTTCGGGTCGTCGAGGAGTCGGCGAACCTCGGTCTCCGGGTCGTTCCCGATCTCTTCTTGGGTCTTGATCAGCGACGCCCGCAGATCGCCTAGCGGCCAGTAACGAACGCCGTTAGCCGCATAGTCGAGCATCTGCCCGACTACTTCTCGGCGAATCCGGGTGTCAGTCGATCGCTTGACCTCTACGAGCGTTGGCACCGCGTCCTGATCCACGAAGAGGTGATCAACGCTCCAGCGTCCCGACGACTCCTCACGGTCGGGGACGGGCTGTTCGCGTCGCATCAGTAGCCATCGTCGAGGAGCCTCGGGCGTCATCTGACCACCGGCCAACAGGTCAGGATGCGATTCCAGCAGCTCTTGGAGCACGCTCTCGTACTCGTAGGGAGTCGGGACCATGGAGACCAGGGCGCCCTCTCCGTCGATATGGAACAGCCCATCGCCACTCATAGCGTGATCTTGTCATCCCGCCCGGATGGCTTCCCGTTTTCCTCGGCCCCGCTCGTCGTTCGGGCACGCTGGAGCCACACTGGGCCACCTGTCTTCGGGGAGGACGGTAAACCGTCAAGGTCCACGAGAGCGGGGCGCCGGTTAGGCGCCCACGACATCTGGCGTGGAAGCCGAGGTGGTCCGCCACGCGGTAACCCGCTGCCGCCGGTCCCAGGGATCAACATCACCGCCGGTGAGGAGTCCTTGGTGCAGCGTGCTGGCGCCCGGACCCTTGGCCAGAGGCCGCGATGGACGGTCGGCTCGCGGCGGTGTGACGCACATCTGCTTGATCGTCGGCGGAACCGCGCGGGCCCGCCAAGATTTCGGCAATGTTCAGTGCTGAGGGGCGTTCAGTCCACATCAAAGGTCACGAGGCCAACGGTTGCCCGTCGCGGATCTGAGTGCAATACGGCACCTCAGACCTCCGTCTCTGAATCGGTCGTCCTCAGCTGGGTGTGCGCCAAGATGAGTGCACCGGACTCGAGGAGAATCAATGGACTACGACCGGCTAGCCGCTCTTGCGCGACCAGCGCTAATCACCGCTGCGATGCGCCGCTCGACGCTCACCTATGGGGAACTCGCCAAGGCGATTGACTTCGACTCCCAGGTCCCGTTGAGCCACCACCTGAACCGCGTGCTTGACCTCGTTTCCGACGAGTGCATCGCGGCCGGTGAGCCATCGCTCGCTGTACTGGTCGTCAACGCACAGACGGGGGAACCCGGTGACGGCTTCACCGAGGGAACGCTGACGTGGATGGCCGAAGCGCGAGCTTGTTTCAAGAGGTGGTCGCCCGCGTGAGACGCGGCGGAGTTGACGCTGGTGTCGCACCGCAAGTCAGACGCCTGCGACGTAGGCGGTGAGGAAGTGAACGCCGTGTCGGTCGAGGTTGCCGCGGGCGCGGTCGTAGTGCTCAGTGGTTCGCGGGTCGGCGTGCCGGGCGAGAATCTGCGCGTCGCGTAGCGGCACGCCGGCGTCAAGTGCGTTGGTGATGGCGGCGTGCCGTAGCGAGTGGGGGCTGATGTGCCGCGGGATCCCGGCGCTCTTCGCGATGCGGGCGACCATCCGGTACACGTCGCGTCGGTCGACCGGCTTGCCGGAGACCGGCCGTAGGACCAGCGGCCCCGCCGTTCGTTGGCCGCGGCAGGCCTCGAGTGCACGGAGCACGGGGACGGTCACGGGCATGGTGGCAGGCTTGTTGCCTTTGCCGATTAGGTGCAGGACGCGGTGACCGCGGAGGGTGTCGGCGTAGTCCTCGATCCGCACGGCCGCGGCCTCGGAGGCGCGCAGGGCGTTGATGCCGAGCAGGTAGGCGAGGGCGCCGTGGTGGACGGTGATGGTCTGGGCGACTTGGAGGAAGCGGATCAGCTCGAGGCAGTCGAGTCCTTGGGTGCGGGATTCGTCGCGGTGGATCTTGGGCAGTCGAGCGTAGACGGCTGGGTCGGCGGTGATGAGGCCGTCGATGTGGGCGAAGCGGAAGTAGCCGCGGACGGCGTGCATCATCGTGTTGACCGAGGAGTCCATGAGCCCGCGGTCACCAAGTCCGCGGATGTAGAGCTCGACGTGGGCTCGCTGGATACCGGCCAAGGCGTCGAGCCCGTTGGCCTCGCACCAGGCGAACCACTGCCTCAACTGGAATGCGTAGAGGGAGTGAGTGCGCCCGGAGTAGCGGGCCAAGTAAGAAACCGCCGCCAGTTGCGCCGTTGACATCGTCGCAGGCTGGAACGGTAGAAGAGTCGTGGGAGCGGACATTGAGTCACCTCACGCGGCGACTGACTTCGGCCAGACCCCGCTCGCCGCCAACKCGGTCGGGCATCTAGGCGCATCGACGCTAGACCCGTACTTTGCTCGCCTCCGCAGGCGGCGATAAGACGCACCTCCACATAACCAGCCCGACCGGCCACGTTCAGCGCCGCATGGTTCGCGTGACTGGCAGGGCCTGACTGGGAGGGCCGTCCCTGACGCAGCCGCTGGGTCCCGATCGTGATTCCCGCTGGGGAGGGACTGATGCCCGCAGCGCCGGGACCGGGCTGCCGGGTTACCTGAAGGCTCACTCAACTCTTTGGAGGAGCCATGAAACGGGCAGAAGCCATTCTCTACTTCGGCCGTCACGGGGCTGGCGGACTCAGGCACGCGGTTCGGCGCACGATCGCTCCCATCGCCTTGGTGCTCGCCGTGGTTGGAGTACTGCTCGGCGCGCCGCCGGCCGTCGCCGGGCCAGACGCTCGCGGCTCAGTCGTGCTCACGTTCGACTCGAACGGGATGACCCTGAGCCGCGACGAGGTCCGAGCCGGCGTGGTCACTTTCACGCTAAGGGCACCCGACTTGGACGTCGGATCCGCCACCATGTTCCGGCTGCGTGGGTCCTCGACGCTGGATGACGTCCGGCTCGACTGGCAGCACGAGTTCTCCGACGATCAAGCCATTGCGGCTCTGGCGACGCGTGACTTGTCGCGACACGCGGTGTTCGTCGGTCTAGCTGAGGTGACCAAGGGGCGGATGGTTTCGGTGACTCAGCCGCTCACCCCGGGGGTGTACTACATCCAGGACAGCCAGGATGCTGTCGAGGGGACCAGGCACATGATCCGCCTCCGGGTATCCGGGAACGGGCCCGAGCAACCGAGCCGCGCGCTAGTCGCGCAGCCTCTGATTGCGTTCACGCCAGGGAACCGCATAGAGGTCCGCGGCGCGCTGCCCGCGACGGGGACCGTGACCCTGCGGAACCGGACCGGGTCGATCCAGTCGTTGAACGTGTGGCCGGTCAATGCCGGCACAACTGATGCCTTCCTCCAGGCCTGGTTGGACGCAGGCGCGCAGGGTGACCCCGGCTTCTTCATCGGCGGGCCCACGACCGCCTTCGTCGTCATCTCACCCGGACGCACAGCGCAATTGAGCTGGGACCTGCCGGCAGGCACTTATGCGCTCTTCGACGAGGTCCGCGACGACCACTCGGGCGTCTCGCGCGTGTTCGAGGGCATGCACCACGTGGTGGTTCTGAAGTAGGGGGACGGCCCGGATCGGCGTCGGCCGATCCGGACCCACCCCTGAGTGCGCAGAGGAGACTGATCAGAGTGAGCACGAATCGCCTCGCGCAGCTGCGGGCCACGGTCGTGGCGGCGATCGGCATCGTCGCGGTGGCCTTGTGGCTGGCCGTTGCGCCGCGGGTGGTCGTCGCGGACTACGACGGTGGCTGGCCGAGCGCTGCGGCCTTGGTGGCGTGTGTGCCCGTAAGCGTGCTCCTGTGCGCCCGGCTGCCCGGCGCAGCAGTCACCCGGGTCATCGCCGTGTTCACGCTCGGCACAGCAGTAACCCTCCTGGACGAGGCGATCGGGCTGTGGCCCTATGTAAGCGGTCACGCAGCCGTGCCAGCCCACGTTGAAGGGCCGTTGGGCAGTCTGACCGTCGCGCTGTGGGTGACCACCCTGCCGATGCTTCCAGTGCTGCTTGTCGTCTTCCCCGACGGGGTGCCGGTCTCGCGGTGGTGGCGGGCGGTCCTCGTGACGCAGCTGGCCGCGGTCGTTGCCGGCGTTCCCGTGCTTGTCGACCAGGGCGACGGACAGATGTCCCTGCTTTCATCCGTGACGGGCACGGTGGCCGGAGTGGTGATCCTGGCCTCAGGCATGCTTCGTGCCGTGGCCCTGACGTGGCAGTGGAGGCGCGCGCAAGGCCAGCGGCGAGCTCAGCTGACGCCGTTCGTCGCAACGGCCGGGGCTCTCGCTGCGTTCTACGCCCTGACCGGGACCTATCTGGCTCTCACCGGACGGGACGAGCTCGGGAGTCCGGTGGTGTCCGCGGTCCTGTTTGCGTTGGTGTTGGCGGCGCTGCCGTGCGCGCTAGGCGTGTCCGTTTTGCGCCACCACCTCTTCGGTATCGAGGTCATGGTCAACCGGGTGGCTGTGGCGACACTTCTGTCGTTGCTGCTCTTTGGTGTCTACGCCGCGGTCGCGACCCTGGTGGCTTCGGCGACCGGCGGGGGCGGCCCCCAGTGGCGTCCCCTGCTCGCCGCTAGCGTCACGGTGGCTGCACTCGGCCCTCTTTACCGCGTTGCACGATCGATCATCGACCGCGCCATGTTCGGCGACCGGGACCGGCCCGACCGGGTGCTCGGGTCCCTGTCGGCGAGCCTGGGCGATGCCGTGGACCCATTCCAGCTGCCGCAGATCATCGTCCGCACCATCGCCGAGACCCTGCGACTTCCCTACGTCGCCCTGCACCGGGCAACCGCGTTGGCCTCGGCAGCCGGCTCGGCACCAGTCTTGGTGTCGTCCCCGCTGGCGGTCATCGGCCAGGAACCAAACCCCCAGCGGATAGACCACTTCGACATCTCCTTCGGCGGTGACCGGCTGGCGCAGCTTTCCGTTGGGGCAAGGACGGGCCAAAGCGCCCTCACCATCGCCGACCGCCGACTGCTCTCGGACCTTGCCCGTCAGGCAGGCCCGGCTCTGTACGCCAGCAGCCTCGTCGAAGAGCTGGCCCAGAGCCGAGAGCGACTCAGGCGCGGCTGGATCGAGGAGCGCGCAGTTATGAGCCGAGCACTGCACGACAGCGTCAGCCCTACCCTGGCGGGGATCGCGCTAGCCGCAGCTGCTGCCCAGCTACGTGCGCCAGGCGACCCCGGCATATCGGCCCTGCTGGATCGCATAGAGCACGAGGCCGGCGCCGGCTCGACAATCCTTAAGGCACTCCTCGCCGGGCTTCGACCGCCCGGCCTGGACGACGTCGGCCTCGTGCCCGCCTTGGAGCACCGCGCTGCGGAACTCGAAGCCGTGGCAGGCCTGCGTTTCGAGATCGACGCGCTGGATGGGCTCCCCGCGCTGGATTCGCACGTGGAGGAGGCCGCCTACCTGGTCACGGTCGAGGCCATGGCCAACGCCGCACGACACGCCGGCGCCAGCCGATGTCACGTCGAGATCACTGCTGCCGCGGGAGACCTGCTCGTAGCCATCACCGACGACGGCGGTGGGCCAGGCGGGGCCCACCGCGACGGGAACGGGCTGCGGTCGGCACGCGAGCGTGCCCAGGCCTGCGGAGGAACGCTCGTTCTCGGCGCCCGCGAACGTGGAGGCACTCGGGTACTCCTCACGCTTCCAGCCTGGACACAGTCATGAACATCCGGGTTGTGCTTGCCGAAGACCACCCCCTGTTCCGGGACGCGTTGGAAGCCCTGATCGAAGGCCTTCACGGCCTCGAAGTTGTCGCAACCACCAGCACCGTCGAAGGGTTGCTCACGCAGGTCGCCTCCACCCAGCCCCACATTGCGGTCGTCGACCTCGGCCTCGCCGACGGCAGCGCGAACAGCGCACTCGCTCGGCTACGCGAGATAGCCCCCGGCTGCCAGGTGCTCGTTCTGACGAGTGCCGATGACGACGCAGCCGTTTACGCCGCGCTGCGGGCCGGCGCGCACGGCTACCTGCTGAAGTCCGCGTCGCCCGCGGACATCGCCCACGCCATCCGCACCGTCGCCGCCGGCGACGGTCTCTTCGACGGCTCGGTGGTTGATCGGATCACCCGCCATCTCACCACCGGCGGTCGCGCCTCGACCACCACGGTGTTCCCCCAGTTGAGCCCCCGCGAGCACGACGTACTGGCAATGGTCGCGAGCGGCTTTTCAAACGCCGAGATCGCCGACAACTACGTCCTGAGCCTGAAAACGGTTCGCAACCACGTCTCCAACATTTTGACCAAGATTGGGGCAGCAACCAGAGCTGAGGCCATCGTTCTGGCCCGCGACGCTGGACTGCCAGTCAGCTCACGTCGACCCCGCTGAGCCGGAATCGCCATCCCATCGTCAGCTCCAAAGCGTGCCGGCCGAATGTACATCCTCACTCGCCAGACCCCGTTGCTCGAAACAGCGGACGACTCGCGGCGGTAGGACTCACCTAGATCGAGTGTCCAGGGGCGGTGTCCGTGCAGGGTCTAGCGGGCTCGGAAAGGAGCCGCAGCGCTTCACCGCACCGAACGCCGCCCTGCTCCTGCAGACAGCTACAAGTACTACTGCGTGTCTTGCAGGATCAAATTGAGCCCGTCGTCAGGGTGATAGGTCCAGCGCGCTTTGATGCCGTCCCACTCGTCGGTCTGCTGACCGTCGAGAGCCCGGGTGGTCTCCATGTGCTTCTTGACTGCACTGCTTACGTTGAGCTTTTCCAGGAGGCAGTCGGTCTGCTCCATACGTAGCGACGCGCCCTTCTCGTCCTTGCCGATGCCACTAACGGTGACCGTGCGACCGCCGTCGTCCACGCTCACTTGACTTCCGATCCCGCAAGCGTCGCGAGCATCTGCAAATCGCGTGGGTCCTGACGCGGCTGTCGTCGAAGGCACCTGGGCCGTGGGATCGGCCGCTTTGCCGCATCCAGCGAGTGCCATCGCGAAGAGAAGGACGCCTGCTGTGAACTTCATTGACTCTCCCCGTGATCTGCCACCGGTCATTCTGCTGGTTGGCTCGAAGGAGAGAAGGGTCGCACGAGGGACGGAAGCGCTCGACACCGGTGGCCTCGCGACAGCCAACAGCAAGATGATGGCGCATGTCGATCTGCCCACACTCGCCTAACCGAGGACGGCCCAAGGGCGGCGCCCGTGCTCGTAGCCTCTTGGCGGTTGGAGGCCGCCCGTCAGGCGGCGGATAGACACACCTCTCACCACGTTTCTGGTCCGCCGGGAGCGGGTGCTGTTGTCTGCTCGTTTCACCTTAGGCAGGGTCCGCGCGATCACCCCTCGGTTACGGGAGATGCGCGCGCATGGTTGAGAGCGGCGGTAAAGCGTCTAGGGTCCTCTTCTAGTGCATCCTGCAGTAGTGGTTAACGGATCGAGCGGCGCCTTCGGACCCATCAACGTAAGTACCACTCAGATGCGCAGGGGTGTTGAGGCGAGAGCTGACGAGGGACCCAGGCTCCATCCCTGGCCGGAGGACTTGCGTGAGCGACTCGACGAAGAGACCGCCACGATGCTGAGTGCCTTTCACGCGTTCGTGGTCGGGGCGTCGCCTGACATGTACCGGCCGGACAGTGAGGCCGCGTACAGCGTCCTTCACCATGCGATGAACGACGTGCTCGCTCTGGTTGACCATGTCGTCCGTGGCGATGGCCGGTCAGCCGCACGGGCGGCACGTGCGCTCTGCGAGCACTTGGTCAACTATGCGGACGTCACGACGTCGTCCGACATGACAGAGCGCTACATGTCCCATACTCATGTGACAGACGACCTCATTGCCCAACGCGCCCTCTACTTCCGGGCGCCGGGAGGAGGTCATAGACCGAGGCAGACGAAGTGGCAGCGCGAGATGCAGCGGGTCGCCCGTCAACCGCTTGCTCAGGCATTGGATGCCTACGGGACCGCGTACCGACGCGGCTTCACTCCCCGAACGTTCAGGGATCGGGYGAACGAGCATGAGTACCCGGATGCTTACGACGGCTACCGCATCCTGTCAGGGGTCATGCACGGCGCGGCCGGAGGACTCCACGGAACTCGCGAGACCATCCGTGGGAGCATGGTGCTCCGAGTCGGACCAGACCTGCGCTTGGCCGCACTCGCCTATGTCGAGGGCATGAACTGGTGGTGCCAGTTGCTCGAGCGGGTGCTCGCACAGCAGTCAAGTTCACGACTAGACGTCCTTGCCGGGGTTTCGAAGTATCTTCGCGACGCTTGGCCCCGTATCTCTGACGCACTTCACGCTATGGACCGAGCCCTCTGGCCTGTGGACCCGCCAGCGCCTGTGCACACCGTGTTGGCCCTCTATCCACGCGGGGATCGTTGGTACGTCCATAGGCCTAGCGAGTGGACGCTCACCTTGGCTGTGCCACCGCAGGGCGAAGACGCGGTACGGGCGGTACGCGAGGCACGTCTTGCATATGGCGACTACCGTCCAGCAGACGCTGGCGGGCGACCAATGACATTTGCGGTCCCGCATATCAACGTGGACGAGGCGGCCGGAGCCCCAACCATCAACAGTGCGGGGATTCTCATGCCTCAAGACGTGCTTGGGGGCCTTCGAGCACTCGAGGACAGGTAGGCCAACGAAAGGCATCTCCCAACGTTCAAAACAGCGAAACCGTCGTGTTCGTCATCCATGCCACCGCGCGGCGGACGCGCACTGATATGCCCCCCGCGTCCACAGACCGTGATCTTGGACGCTGCCGCTTCGCGGCGGATAGACGCAAGCTGAACTACTTCGAAGCGGCATGCGGCACGTGCCATGGAGGTCCCTGCCAAGGCAGCGGCACACCGGGACCATCCGAACCATCGACACTAACGCCGATACCCGAAAGGCCTGCGGAGGATGAGCACCGTCTCCATCCCGGGGACCAATTCCGCGAGCGATCAGGCCGAGAAGGTGCTACCCCCACGTGCCGTTCTGCGGCGACGCGGCGCCGTCGATGTCCGGGGCCATGTCGCCTAGGTGCGGGCCGGGTCGGCACGCTAGCCACGTGGGTCAGTTCATCGAAGCGGCGCCGAGCCTCTTCGTCGCGAAGCTTCCAGCGCGCGACCCAGTCGGCAGCGAGAAGCGTGTAGATCAACATATCTAGAACGACGAGAGCGGCCACGATGAGGCCGCCCACGATCCAGAGGACGGGCGCGGAATTCTCCGTCACGACGAGCGTTCCCACTGCGGCCAAAGACAGGGTGAGGGATGTGGCGAGGAAAGTGTTGGCCTCCTTGGTGCTCGGCCGGTTCCCCCGTCGGGCCGCCAGTCGAGACACCAGGAGGCCGAAACCTCCGGCGGCGAGGAGCAGCAGAATGCCGCTCAGAAGGCCGCCGAGGGCATTGGAGACCGTCGCGGTCCAGAACTCACCCATGGCGTGAGTATGCCGCCGCTCTACCGGACCGAGACCGGAACGCGCCGTACCGTCTGCGCTGTCACCCCCACTCTCGGTGAAGGGACGTGCAAGATGCAGAGCGCTGCGGCCTCGTCCGGTTGTTGCCTCTTCGCGGTGGAATGCCGCACGTCGTGGTCCGCGGTCGGAGAGATCGTCACGGGTCGGACGGGCCTCTGGTCGGTGATCAGCAGAGGGAGCGCGCACGCCGTGTGGTTGTCTAGCGCTTTGGGCCAGACACACTTCTTGGAGATGGACATTGCTGACTTTCAACGACCTGCTGGCTCTGGAGGGGATCGAAAGCACCGGAGTGCGCCTGGTTCGACACCAAGACAGCCGGCTGGGACGTGGCCGGCTGTACGAGGCGTGGCTGAACGACCGGGACGCGTTCGAGAGTTACCAGAGCGTCCAGAGCAAGGACAGGTTTCCGATCGGTGGCTTCCTCGCCGAGTTCGTCGTTACCGAGGCGCAGAAGACGGTCTTTGTCGGGATCTATCGAGTCGACGGAGTCGGTCGATGTCCGTCCGGTAGTACCGATGCGCTGCTGAAACACGACATCTCCGGGCACTTCCGCTACGACCTCACACTGCTGGACCAGTTGGCCGACTACCGGGACAGGGTTGTCATCGCCTGGGGTGCCGGGACGCGGAGCTGGGTCCAGCGGGCAGCGAACCAGCCCAAGCCTGTGATCGAGATCGCCGAGCAGTACGAGCCCCGTTTTCCGGGCTTCCGCGAGTTTGTCCGCCCGGTCGACGACATCCCGACGCTCCCTAACGGCTGGCAACAAGTCCTCCGCAGCGTCAAAGGCGTGTACCTCTTGGTCGACCTCGACTCAGGCCGCCAATATGTCGGTTCGGCCAAGGGCGCGGACAGCCTGTTTGGCCGCTGGATGGAGTACGCCACCGACGGCCACGGAGGGAACATCGGGCTCAGGAGAGCCGCATCGGGTGGGCGGCGCCGCTACCAGGTGTCGGTGCTTGAGGTGGTCGACGAGAACACCCCGGACGCCTCCATCGAGCAGATCGAGTCCTACTGGAAGTACAAGCTGCTGTCGCGCACCTTCGGCCTCAACGTGAATTGACGGGCTTCGGCGGAACCGTCCTCCGGCTGAACTAGCCCCACCCGTGTGAAGGAACGTGCCCTTCTCGCGACGGAAGGAGGCAATTGCCTTTGCCGTTTCCCCATTCTCACGGGGATCGTTTCCCATACGGTGATCTCGTGGACGGGGGATTCGAAGGGAAGCGCATGCGTCTGCGCTGCGCCGGCGCTTGTCGGGTCTGTGAGACGCAACTCCACGCCGGCGCCGTGGCGATCTACGAGCGGACGACCAAGAGCGTCCGATGCATCAATCACGATGCAAGGACTCCGGGCGAGCCCGCGGTCATGGGAGTGCTCGAGCCCCCCGCCGCGGCAGTGATCGAGTCCGCTGTCGTGGACGTCGTTGAGGCCGGCACCGCGGGAGCGTCAGCGCGGCGTGAGTTTGAGCGGCGTACGGCGAGGCGTGAAGAACGCATCCGGACCGAGCACCCGAAACTGGGCGGCCTCATCCTTGCACTCTCCGACGAGCGACAGTCAACGACTGCCTGGGACGTCGGCGCCGCTGGAGAAGAACGACTCGGCAAAGGCCTCGACCGCTTGGCATCAGACACCGTCCGGCTGTTGCATGACCGGCGGATCCCGAAGAGCAGGGCGAACATCGACCACCTCGCCGTGACCGCCAACGGCGTCTATGTCATCGATGCCAAGAAGTACCAAGGCCGTCCTCGCCTCAAGGTCGACGGCGGCCTCTTGCGGCCCCGCGAGGAACGACTGCTTATCGGTTCACGCGACTGCACCAAACTCGTCGACGGAGTGCTCAAGCAAATCGACGTCGTACGCGGACTGCTCGACATCGAGGTCCCGGTCCACGGCGTGCTCTGCTTCGTCGAAGCAGACTGGCCCCTCATCGGCGGCACCTTCAC
This sequence comes from Terrabacter sp. P5_B1, assembly GCF_056400505.1. NCBI lineage: Bacteria > Bacillati > Actinomycetota > Actinomycetes > Micrococcales > Intrasporangiaceae > Terrabacter > Terrabacter sp. P5_B1. The sequence continues at coordinate 27,899 of NZ_JBFULD010000003.1, read as the reverse complement.
CACACGTGGGGTGCAAGCCCTATGGCCCAGAAAGCTCTACCCCCAGCTGGAAGCGGAAGGGTCCTTCGCCACCCACACCATCGCCGAGATGCACCGAAAGCTCGCCCACGCACTACCTGCTGCTTGAAGGGATCCGGTGCGCCCGACACGCGGTGGTGTGACGCAACCCAGATCCTGACCCAAGACCCGTTGACTGCTGCGACGCAGGGAATGTCGAGGCGACATGGACAGGCCTCGCTAAAGTGCCTTCGGCGAAGGTCCGCTGTGCTCTGGGCCCGCGTCGACCACTGCGTCCTCGCGAAGGACGTTGTCAGTCCCGGCTCAACCGATACTTCCTATGCGCGTGAAAGTACCCCTGCCGTGACGACGTCCACCCGACCGCCACAGTTTCCACAAGCAACTCGACGTCTTTGCGCAAATCGGGTGGCAAGCCCGCCAAGCCGCGGAGTGCCTCCACCCGCCCACCATGAGTCACGCTGACAAAGCCCTGCTCGAACAGAGCGTCACAACCTAGAAGGCAAAGAGGCCAGCCCACACTGGGCATGTCCAGCCGCTCGGCATCCGTACATAAATGCCGCGGCTTGATGTGAGCAGCTACCAGCAACGACTCAGGCAGCACTCGCCCGCACATCCCACATGTTCCCGTGGCGTGCGGATCGCCGGATCCGATCCCCAGCGCACCACGGAGGTATCGCTGCTCGCGCCGACCCATGCGCTTGAGGGCCACATCGGTACCTCCAAGCCGACTGGCAAGATCCACGTACTTGGCGGGGTCACCTCCGAGAGGAGCCTCCCGCGGATGCTCCAGATCGTCCACGCCGAAACCCAGCTCGCGAAGAGGAACTGCAACGTTGACACGATCCCCGCGCCAGGGGCCCTCAACATCCAATCCCGCCATGGCTCTCGCCCCCAGAAGCAACGCCATCGCGTCGATCTCGAAGTCGCCATCGACCACCACGTACTTGTGGGCGCGTGGCGCGCCAAACTCAGCCAGGAATGCCTCCTGACCGATCGCTCGCCATCGTTCGATCGCCGCCTCGACCTGCGCCTGGGTCAGCCCTGAGGCAAGACCCGTCCTCCGGAGGCGAGAGGCCACTTCCACTGCACGCAGGTTGCGCATGAGTTCCAACCGGTCTACAGGGCGGGTCATGCCGAACGTGATTGTGATGCGCTTGCGCTGGTTGCCCCCACCCACCTTGCGACTGCTCCCAATGTCTCCTTGGGGTCGGGTGAAACTTCTGCGCAGCTCTTCAAAGTCCTCGCTCGGGCCTGCCGTAAACGGGTACGGGCGCCCGTCGATGTGAATGCGACGTTCCTCTTCGCTCAGCCCAGCCACGCGGCGGCTGTCGACGACGGCATCTTCTATGGAAGCCCCCAGCCCAGCGGCACGCCGGAGTAGTTCCTCGAGGAGGCGTGGGTAGTCGGGATTGCGCGTTCCTCCGCTGACGGCTGAGCCGCCAGCGCTCTCGATGGTGATACCGAATCGACCGTCTTCCTGGATGGGGCCGATGTCGAACGCCGCGTCAATCTCGTGCAGGTCTGACGTTAGAAGCCGCATGTTCGCAAGGTATCAAGATTCCGGATTGTGCCTTGTTACGTGCTCGACCGGGCGACCCAGAGCATGGAACCCGCGTCGTCGCAGTTCAAAATGCGCTCATTCGGACCCGCTGCACTCTGGCAATGCCCAGCGCTGCTCCTCGAGCAGAAGGCTGGTGAGCGCGGCGGCGAGATCCCGGGCGGGATCGGTGGGACGGATTGCTCGATGCGCTCGCCGGCCGCGATCCTCCAAGAGGAGCCGTTCTCCCAACCGAGTGCTCGGTTGAGCCGCGGCATCGGCCGACGCCTTCGCGCGGTGGGCGCCCCCGGTCGCGGTCGTCAGCGCCTGTACCCACTTGGCTGTCGGGCTCATGTGGCCTGAAGTCGATAGGGCGTTATCCCTATAGCGAGCCGTTGCTCGTCAACCAGCCTCCTCAGTCGCAGCCACGAGGCCTGATTCCTGGGCGGCGGAAGAATGTGGTCGCTTCGCGGCGAAAGGACGCATGTTTCGAGGTAGCTTCGTTGACCACCCGGCGGCGGGTCTTGAGCGGTCATTTTGAGCCTGAGTTGTAGGCTCAGCCACCTCGCCGTGTTCGCCCGGTCGCCCCTACAAACCCTCGGAACTGTGGGGTGGGGGCCTCCTCGTCACACTGGGGAGGGTGTGTCTCCTGGGACGTGGGGCCCGCTGTCGGCGAGCCGAGGAAATGAGCCGGCCTGCCAGGCTGCGGTCAGGGCGGTGGTGTCCTCGGCCAGGACGGACTCGGCGCCGCCGAGCAGCCGCGGCACACTGCGCTCCCATGCGCATACCTGTGTCACGTCGTGGTTGTCCGGCCAGGCCAGGCGATGACGGTCCCGACAACGTGTCGCGCCGGGGCGTTCCCAGCTCGGCGCCGTCACCGCCCTGACGGAGCCGTCCGCTCCATGAGGGCTCCGCTCGAAGTGCCCGGGTCATGGGATCCGGTTTGTTCAGGCGACGGTGCGTGCCGGAGTGCGCTTTAGGTCGGGACGGAGCTCTATGTTCACGGGGAAGTCGGGTTCGTCGACCACGTCACGGACGTGGGCAACGACGACGTCTTCCAGATGCGTGCGCAGCTTGTCGATGTCGACGGTGTCGGTGATGTCGACGACGAGGGCCAGCCCGAGGTGCGGCCGGTCGTGCAGCCGGGCAGAGGCACCGGTCACGCCGGAGATGTCTTCGACTTCGTCCTCGATCGCCCCGGTCAGGGCTGCGGCATGCAGGGTCGTGTAGCCCTCCCGAGCGTCCGTGGTGCGATCCAGCCGGGAGACCCGGTGAGTCCGGATCTGGGCAAGCAGCCACAGCAGCGCCAGAACTGCAACCAGAAGCGCGGCACCGGCCACCGCCCACCAGAACCATGGATTGTTGTCAGGGTAGGTGCGTAGCTCTCCTGAGAACACAGGGCTGGCCGCCCGCGTGGTGCCGAAGACGCCCAGGCTCAGGGCGAGGCCCAGTCCTGCGGCAACGACGAGGAGCAGCCCCAGCAGGAGGAGCAGGACCCGGTTGACGGTGTCGACTCGGCTTCTCATCGCCGGTCCTTCGCGTAGATCTGAACGTCGAGGCGCCGTTCCCGGGCCAGGCCCAGCGAGTCCAAGCGGGCCCGCGCCGCCGACTCCACATCTTGGGCGAGGCCGGACTCCGGGCGGCTGCCCCGAGCCTCGATGCGCGCTTTGCGACGTCTGACCGAGGCATCGGCCGATGTGACACCCGACGTGCGGGAAGCGGCGGCAGCCAGAGACCGCTCCACGCTCTTGCGCGAGGCCTTGACGTCCACTCCCGACGTGCGAGGACGAAGGGACAGGGTCGCGGGCTTGCCGCGGCGCAAGGTGAGGACGAGCAGAAGCAGCCCAACAAGGAGCAGGCCGACCAAGATCGTCCTCACCGTCCGGTCGTCCCAGTTTCGCTCGCTCATCCACGCGGTCCACTGTGTGAAGTCCACCAGCCACGGGGCCTGGCCCGCCGCGGCCAGCGCCACCTCCACGACGACGAGCAGTGAGGCCAGGAGCAGAGCCAGCGCCAGAAGGGCGGCGAGGGCGCGCGTCAACCACTGAGTCGCTGTCATGTCATCTGACCCGCGGCCGCGTCGACTTGGGGACCGTCATCGATACGACCTCGACGTCGATGTGCGCGACCTGGACCCCGGTGAGCGAGGTGACATCGTGGCGGATGCGTCGGCGAACCTCGTCCGCGACCGTCCGCACAGACCGGGGCCACTTCACTGCGATGGTGGCTTGGATGCGCGCGATCCCGTCCTTCACGTCCGCGCTCACGCTGGCGGCATCGCTGGGCCGCGCGTCGCCGAGATTCACCCCGAGTAGGCGTCTGGGTGCGGCTGCCGCCCCTGAAACGAGGGACACGGCGTGGCTCGCGACCTTTTCGACCACCTGGTCGGCGACCTCGAGTCGGCCGGCGTCGTCGCGCGGACTGGGGGTGATGTCCTTGCCGGTCACCGAGCTCGGCATCGCTTGCGGCCGGTCGACGGCTTCGAAGGCTGTCGCGTTCATCGTGACGATCGGCCCCCGCCGAGGTACTGATTGATGTCGACGTCGCCAGCCACCACCTTGCCGACCACCAAGCCGATGATGCCGAGCGCGGCCGTGATGACCAGGCCCTCGAACCCGCGCGCAGCCCATGCAAGTCCGAGGATCAAGCCAGTGAAGAGTCCAACAATCGCGGGGTGCATATCTACCTCCATGGAGACGCGGTGCGGTGTGTCGTCGGTTGATGTGCGAGTGGTTCAATGGACCCGTCTGGGCCGTCGAGTGCGGAAGGGCCGGGGTGGGTCCAGAACCCACCACCGCCGGCGTCTGACGAAACGCACCTCCGTGGGTGGCCCTTCGGTTTCCGAGCCCTGGTCGAGGCGCCGAAGGACTTCGATGAACTCGGCCGGATCGCCGCCCAGGTCAGGATGGTGTGCCCGCATGACTGCCCGTCGACGACGACGAGCCTCCACATCGGAGCGCGTCGTCCGAAGGGGCTCCGGTTCGGCCTTCATACGGGTCCTTCAGGAGGGAACTCGTCCGCCGGGTCGCCCGTCTCCACGTCAGCGACATGGACGTCAACGTCTCGACCCTCGACCAACGCCGCCAACGCACCTCGGACCTGCTTCTCGAGTGTCCGCACCGGTGTGCCTCGCGACAGGACGACCGACACGAGTACTCGGTCCTCCTCGACACGAACCCCGACGACGCGACGGCCGGGGAGGTAGGTCGCCACGAACTTCGTGCCGCCGGGATGCAGTCGGGCCACGGCAGGGCACGCGACCACGGCCGCCGCCAGCAAGTCGACGTCGAGCAGTTCCTGTGCAGGCATGCGTGGGGACCCGTCACTCGACCCGGCGCTGGGTTTCCTCTGACTGGGAGTCGTCGGTCGGCAGGTGGACGTCGTTCACCATCACGTTCACCTCGGTCACCTGAAGACCCGTCATGCCCTCGACCGCCTCGATGACATTGCGCCGGACGGCTCTGCTCAGCTCCACGATGGAGATGCCGTACTCAGTGACGATGTCGAGGTCGATGGCGGCCTGACGCTCTCCCACCTCGACGGAGACACCCTGTCCCACCGATTGCGAAGAGCCTGGGATGCGCTCCCGGAGCGCCCCGAGGGTGCGGGCTGCTCCGCCGCCCAGGGCGTAGACGCCCGACACCTCACGGGCCGAGACACCTGCGATCTTCTGGACCACACTGTCAGAGATGGTCGTATTGCCCTGCGATGTCTGCAGTTTCGAAGGGGAGCCCGACCCTGACGTCGAAACCTCGGTCGCCGGCCCTTTGTCGGATCCGCTCGACTGGGCGGTGCTGGGATTGCTCGTACTCATTTTGCTCCTAGGCCACTTCGCAGGAGGGAAGCCGGCTTCTGGGCTCCCGGTAGAGACGTACCCCCCCACCGTAGCGCGCCATCAACGCTCCCCTTCATCTGCCGCGAAGAACCGCCGGGCAGGCTCGCTCCTGCGTCGACGTCGGTGAGGTGCCGCTCTCGCTTCTTGACGATGACGGGCGCCATCATCGCTACCCGCGCCAGAGTCACTTCCCACCGGATCCCAACGCGGCGGAGTGACTCACCTTTGACACGCCGCCCTCGTGCGCACGTGCCATCCCCCGGCACCCGGTTGAGGATCGATACTGTCAGCTCTTCTTGAGCTCCTCCGCGAGCATCACGATGATGCCGCTGGGGCCGCGGACATACGTCAGCTTGTAGACGTCTTCGTAGGTCGCTACGCCGCGTAGCGCATGGCAACCGGTGCGCGGCAGCAATCTAGAGAGCCTCGTCGAGGTCATCGACCGAGAAGGCAACGCGGTGCATGCCGATCTCGTTCGGTCGGGTGGGTTCCGTCGCTTTGCGTTGGGGTGGATGTACTCGAAGAGCTCGAGACGACCGTTCCCGTCCGCAGTGACACATGCTTGGGCGAAGCACACTGGAATGGATGCGCTGGCGTCCGGGGAGGGATGGCATGAAACTGAGCGACAGGCCTTGGGTGGGCACCTACTTGGTTCGGGGCGAGGATAGGGAGGGCCCGTACTTTTACACGGGGAAGGGCGACCCTCTCCGCGCGCACGCCTCGCTGCATGCCCGGCGCGGCCAAACCGTCACAATCTTGGCGTCGCACGTTGGTGACAGCGTGGCCCTGATCGTGGAGACCGCAGTCCTACAGGCGTTGACGGCAGCAAACGTCCGCTTGGTGAACGGTATAGGTGGTCACGGCACAAAGCAGCTCGCTCCTGCCGCAGCCCTGGCGGCAAGCCTAAATCCGCTCAATGGCAGCCCTCGCCGAACGCTGACACCGGTGGAAGTCGGACCAGCGGTCGTGGTCCCCCTCAACCTCATCCATGGACACGTCCAAGGCGACGTGCGCCAGTCCGTCTACCGCCAGTGGCGCATGAGCAAGGAAGTGGTGCACAAACTTCGCCGACTCATCTCTGCCGGGGTGGCCATCCGGGTGCTTGCCGTGGCGCCTGGAAATGTAGTGGCTGCGAGCTACCTTCTCACGGCGGTGAAGACGTTCCCTGCTGGTATGCCGGCGGCCGGATTACGCTACTTCGCTCTTTCCGTCGACGGGCACGCGGGTCGATTGCGGGGTCACTACTCGCCGGTCACGCGGCAGGTGGGCGTCCGCTATGTCACACCCAACGGGCACGGTGCCCGGGCCCTGCTCGCACTCCCACTGTGAGACCCACCGTGTCCGCCGAACAGGCGGCTACTAGACGATTCCTTCAGGATCGTTGTCCGGCCAGACTCGATCCAGGTGATCGGCGGGCAGCTCTCCAAGCGGCTGCCCACCAGGGTTGATCGGTGTGGCTCACTACCGGTCTGCGTGCCCGGCGGTCACCGTTGACGAGGCGTGGCTCAAGAAGGGACTGCCCTGCTCGTAGTAGCACTGCCCACCTCGCCGTCCCCATCGGCACGAGCACAGGCGGGAGCAGCACATGGAACAGACGCAGCAGAGCACCCAACAGGTGATCATCGGGGTCGACCCGCACAAGCTGTCCGCGACGATCGAGGTCGTCGACGACCGGGAGTGGTTCCTCGGCTCGGGCCGGTTCACCACCGACCAAGCCGGCTACACCGCGATGCGCGCCTACGCGAAGGCCTGGCCGCAACGGGTCTGGGCGGTCGAGGGTGCCAACGGCGCTGGCCGGCCGCTGGCGCAGCGGCTCCTCGAGGACGGCGAGCATGTCCTCGACGTCCCGGCGAAGCTCGCCGCCCGGGTGCGCCTCTTCGACACCGGCCATAACCGGAAGACCGACGCGTTGGACGCGCACTCGATCGCGGTCGTCGCCGTGCGCACCGCTGGGCTTCGGGTGCTGCAGGTCGACGGGGAGCTCGAGGCGCTGCGGATGCTCACCGACCGCCGGGAGGCGCTCTCCCACCGGCGGGTGCAGACCGTCAACCGGCTGCAGGCGTTGCTCGCGGAACTCCTTCCGGGACAAGCGAAGAAGGACATCACGACCCTGCAGGCCAAGACGATGCTCGCCTCTGTCCGCCCCCGCGACATCGCCGGCAAGACCCGACGGCGAATCGCCTCCGAAGAGCTCGCCGAGCTGGTCGCCCTCGACGCGAAGATCAAGAAGTCCAGTGCCGAGCTCAAGGCCATCGTCCTGGCCCGCGGGTCACGCCTGATGGACCTGCGCGGTGTCGGACCCGTCGTCGCGGCCCGCACGCTGGCCGACGTCGGTGACATCGCTAGGTTCGCCGACCGGAACCGGTTCGCGTCCTGGACCGGCACCGCGCCCCTGGACGCGTCCTCCGGTGAGCATGACCGGCATCGGCTGTCGCGGGCGGGGAACCGGCGGATGAACCACATGATTCACATTGCCGCGATCAGCCAGATACGCCTCGACAGCGACGGCCGGGCCTATTACCGACGCAAGCGCGCCGAGGGCAAGAAGCCCCTCGAGGCCCTGCGGTGCCTCAAGCGCAAGATCTCCGACGCGATGTATCGCCAGCTTGTGGCCGACGCCGACGCCGAAGCCGCTACGGCAGAGTGGGTCGACGCGGGCCCGGGAGGGCACTGCGGGGCGACTCAAGAATCCAGCGCGGCCGGCTCACACCCGCGTACCGGCACTTCGGATCAGCCACTTCCCGGGCCCGCGCGACCGACGCTACGCCCGGCAGCCACACCACGGAAGACCGACCGCACAAGAGCCCTCGAAGTCACTGCTTGACAACAGAAGGGAGCCGGTAGGACGTGGCCGCTTCGCGGCGACATGCAGCGGTGACTAGCGGGCATCAGGCAAGTCGCGTGGCCGTGTCTTGGCCACGCGTCAGCGCCGGCTGATACCGGCCCCGATGCCGCCGCCGAGCAGGCGGTTGGCGGTGAGGCCCTACGAGGCCGGCCCTGCTCGACCCTTGGTGCGCCGAATCCACCCGAGCCATCTTCGGGAGGGCGTCTCCCCACGAAGACCTCTGGGGTCAGTCGGAGGAACGGGGGAACTTGCAGGGTCGGAATCCTGCGGTAGGTACCCGTCACCAGCCACTCCGGAATTGGCCTTCTCCTTGTTTGTCTTCTCATCCTCGTCTGGCGCGGTCTTCTTCTGCTGGTTTTTGCCTTGCGGTGCGAAGTAGACAACCCCGCCGAGGTATAGCACGCCACCGGAGACGAGAGTGATGCCGATGATGTAGAGAGCCGTGCCTACCGGACGTTCCCCCACAACCCAGGAGGCGACAACTGCGAGGAACCCGATGCTTACCAGCCCCGCGAGAACTTTGAGGTTGCGCATCTTCGACGTCGTGTCGAGGGCTTGCTGCTCGACCATCCCCCTCCACTGACGGATAGTCTTGTCATCCATCTGGGCTGCAGTCATCTCACGCAGGACCTGCAGCGATGACTTGATGTGCCGGTGGGGGTCGCGGCTGCTGACCCATGCAGCTACCGCCACCGCGGCCCCCGCGATGACGGACGACGCGAGCGGAGCCAAGTCGATATCTGGTGCCATGAGAACCCCGTCCATGAAACCCGATGGGGCAGTCGGTCAGGCGTGACTGGACTGCTATCCCTCCTGCCCTGGCACCTCAAAGTATCGCTTGGACTACCGCCGCATGGCTCATTTTGACGGCGGATCCATTCGCCGGCGAAACCCCGGCGTCGGTTGGCTGAGGAGTCCAAATCGGCCGGGACTGCCGAGGGGCTCGCCCGCTGTCGCATCGTCCAGCTCGTCGCCTGTGGTGCGCCGCCTCCATCGCCGTACGTCTTCGTTGCAGCTGACGCCTTCCTGGAAGACGACTTCGGTCGTTTCAGCTTATGCGCGGGGGCGCTACTGGTCTGGGCTGCCCGCCTTACGTGCAGCCCGCAGCAAGCGACGCCACTTCCGTTCTCCGCAGTACCTCCGCCAGCCTTCGGCAGTGCTGGAGAGGGATGACTGGACTTGCCAGATCTGCGGGCTTTCACTCGACCTGATGTCTCGATGGTCCATGGCCTCTATCCTTAGGTAGATCACGCGACCCTCGGCGCACTTGGCGGGGACGACGGGCTGGAGAACCTTCCAGCCGCACACAGATGGTGCAACTGGGCGCTCGGGGAGAGCCTCGCGGCTAGCGAGCCAGACGGCACGACTGCCGCCCACGTTCGTCGCATCCCGCTTCCCGGCTGTGCTGATCGCCCGTGTTGCCTGTCCTGGGCGAAGCCGAGAGTCAGTCAACGATCCGCAGGCCGCCAGCTCACTTGATCACGGACACGGCTCCCCTTCAACGTGTCCTGCTCCGGCGTCACCGCGGCGGCCGTTGCACCCGGCGGAGGACATGGCCGCTTCGCGGCGGAAAGACGCTCGTCCCGTCGCGGTCACATCGGGGTCTGGCCCTGATGCAAACTGGCCCGATGGACTGGACGCGCGAGAGGCTGGTCGAGGCCGGATTCGAAGGCTTCGTGCCATTCGCTGAGTTGCCCTCGTCCGCCGTGCCGCGAGGGCCCGGGGTCTACTTCGTGTTTCGGGAGCGAGTGGATGACCCGGCGTTTCTCGGCACCAGCTCTGCCGGGTGGTTCAAGGGCAAGGATCCCTCAGTATCCCTGGAGACTTTGGAACAGGCTTGGGTACCAGGAGCGCAGGTTCTCTACATCGGTAAGGCGAGTGCCGGAGCGTCCGGCAGGCGCGGTCTGGCGAAGCGCCTCGACGAGTACCGCAGGCATGGTGCCGGGGAGCCAGTCGGGCACTGGGGCGGCAGATACGTTTGGCAGTTGGTCGACAGTGGGATCCTGGTCGTTGCGTGGCGCGAGACGCCCAACGCGGACGCTGAGGATGTCGAGTCCGCACTCATCTCGCAGTTCGTCTCCGACTGGGGCGGTCGTCCGTTCGCTAACCGAAAGGCTGGGCGCGTCCTCAAGGCGGGCTAGCCCCCTCGCGGCGGAAAGGCCGCAAGTGGGCTTCGACGTTCCCACTGTCCGGCGCAACGAAGGCCGGAGGACACTACTTTGACCAGTCCTGGCATTTTCTTCGCGCAGGGGCGATCGACATTACTGAAGCGTCGCCAGACCATGTTCCGCGCAGTTGGAGGAGAACGACAGGGACGGTGCTGATGTTGGGCTTCTGGCTATGCCGGAGCACCGCGCGTGACCTCATGGGCCGCTACGTCCAAGAGAGAACGCAAGAGCAACTTGTGACTCTGATTCCCGTAATGCAGCAGTCGTCTCATAGCTTCTGAGCCGTTATCACCAGACCTTGTTGAGAGGGCAGTGACGAAGTGGACGGGACGCGGCACATGCTTTGTCTGAATCGTTACCCCATCCTCCGTGCGGCACGGTCACGTCGACGCTGAGGTTCCCCGAGCCCCGAGCAGCCGCTCAAACCGGTCTCGGGTTGGCAGGGGTCCCAATGGGTAGCCCAACAGCACGTGCAGGTTGCACAGGCTGAGGGTGTAGGAGTGCTCGAGCAGGTCAACCGTCGTCTTGTGTCCGAGCTTGCGCAGGACCGTGGGGACTTCGCGGCTCGCGCGCGCGAGCTCCTCCCATCGCTTGCGAGCGGCTGTGTCATCACCCAGCAGTTCGAGCACTGACCGCGCACGCTCGGCGCGGTCGGGCCAGGACGTCGAGTGTCGGTAGTAGTCGGCGACGGTGTACGGCGACTGCGCGATGTGCACGAACGCGCCGCGCTGACCCGAGGCCGGACCGCGTTCCAGCGCGCGTTGCACCTCGTCCCACTCGTGCACCAGTGAGAAGCGGCGGCGCTCGGTGGTCACCTGGTACATCACGCTGTTGACCCGCATCAGCGTGGCCAGTTCGCCGAGAAGGACTAGCCTGGCCCGCCTCATCGTGGTCCACGGCACCGGGCTTGAGCCGTTGACGACGATGATCTCGTCGACGCTTCGGCCCACTGCAGGAAGCGTCGGGGAGCGCCGGAGCCGGCTCTCGAGACCGTCTAGCCACTGGTCGGCCATGTTGTCGTACACCCCGCCGTCGGTGAGCACAACGTGGGGGGCGTTCGCACCGCCTCCCATGCCGCCGGTAAATCCATACGACGCTGTCTTCAGCCGCCGCGGTGAGAACGCTCCGGGGAGGCAGGCGGAGGCTTGTACTGCCGTGGATAGACGCAGATCACGGGGCCGGCCCTGGCCGATCCGGTAGGAGTAGAGAAATCGCGGTGAGAGGTAGAGGTGCTCGCCGGACTGGAGCTCTGTGGCGCACACGACGTGGTCGATCGACCGTGCTACGTCCGCAAGCCGCGTCGCCTTCCCGTCCCGTGAGAAGTGCGTTCGTGCCAGCGCTCGGTCGACCACCTTGGAGCGCAACTCGAAGAATTGGGCCGCTAGCGCAAGCACGGCTAGCGCGCCGAGTGCCGTCATCCCGGACCCCCACGTCAGCCCATCGATGCACAGCAGCACGACTCCGACGACGAGCGTGAGCACGCCGACGCCGACGGCGGCGAACAGCGAGATGACGTAGGCGTTCGTCGACGGGCCCCAGAAGAACAGCCCGACGTCGGCCGCGTGGCGCACCAGTGGGGCCACCTTGTGGTCGAACGTTCGCTGGTCGACCGCGGGGTAGTCGACCTCATGGGCCACGACGCCGTTCAAGATCGAGCCCCCGGACACCGATGACATGGTCGCCACCTCGCGGTGCTTGCCGGCATCCACCAAATAAAGCAGTGTGCCGAGTCCCCACATCGTCGCACGGTGGCCACCGCCCGAGATCGCGACGCCGACGTGCTGGCGGGGTTTCGGTGTTGGCTCGGTCATCTCACACCTCGACCACGACGCCGCAAGCGTCGGTCTCGGGAGTCACAGCGGTGTAGCGGTAGCGCTTCGCGGTCGACGACGTCGTCCAAGGGCTGGTTGTGTTGGAGACGTAATTGAAGAACACCTCAATTTCGTCGCGCCGCGATGGGCCGTCGACGACACGCAGCACGGCCTCCCGGTCTGGATGCTTGTAGCGCTCCCCGTTGGTGGAGATGAGGTAGCGCTGGGTGTCGACGAGGGCGAGAAGCTCGTCGGTGACGTTGAACTTGCTGCAGTGGTGCGGCAGTTTGAAAGCGTTGACCATAAACGCGTCCTGCTTCCGCTGCTTCAGCAAGCGCTGGATCCCGTCTATCAACGGCGGCGCGTGGCTGTCGCCCGTTAGTAGTAGCGCCTTGCCGTCGTACTCAAAGAGGAAGGAGATGCTGCTGCCGTTGGCGACGCTATTGTCGAGCTTCGCCGTGCCGCCCTGCACGTCGTCGCCCTCGAGCCCGGCCAAGCTCCGGCGCTTCGACAAGCGCTCTAGTGCGGCGTCGGCATCGCCCGGTTCGACGCCGGCGTCGGCGAGCACCTTGGTCCACTTGGCCTGCAGCGCGGCAAGCTGGTCCGGGCCTGGGCCGAGAACGGTGAGCCGGGCGCCTGCCACGTCGTAGGTTCTGATCTTTCCACTGCGAGGCACGGCCGCGGCACGGTGGTCGAACGCGGCGTTCCAACGGTCCTTCAGGGTCTTGTCGCGCTGCAGCAGCGCGCCGACCATTTCGCCGTAGTCCGGGCCCTGCTGATCCGTGGCGGGAAGCTGCGGCCACCCGTTGAACCACACCTCGTCGATATGTAGGCCTAGGGCCGCGCGGTCCTGGAGGAGGCGTACGACGCCCTCGATGTGGTCCCCGTCGATGTGAGTGACCACGAGCAGGTCTAGGGAGGGGCGCCGGCCGAGCGCTTGGATGCGGTCGTGCACGGTGCGGTAGGTGCCGAGCGGACCCGCATCGACCAGTATGCGGTGCGGGCTCCGCGCCGTGCCCCACTCAAGCAACAGTGCGTCGCCGTACGCCGCGGGCAGCATTTCGAGTCGAAGCATCCCCTCACCGCCGGTGCTTCGGGAGCAGCCAGCCCGACTGACCGAAGACGACGAGGGACAGTCCCAGGGTCGCGCCCTCAGCGACGAGCCGCCGCCGCACGTCGCGCAGCGTCTCCCCGATCGTCGCGCCCCGCGCAGGCTGTGGACCCCAGAGCTGGTCGGCGACCATGCGCGCCATCGGCGCGGTCTGCCGCCCGAGGGTCTCGACGACGCTGCCGACGACGAGGCTCGCGCCGCCGCGACGGAACGCCGCGACAGACGACTGCCATGGGATGTCCTCGTTCGCCGTGCTGCAGCCGAGGAGGAACACGACCGGCCCGACCGGGGCGCCGGGCGACACGACGTAGTCGCCGGTGAGCGCGGCGACCTCGCGAATGCTTGTCTTACCGATCTGCAGCGCGACCAGGTTGCCCTTTCGGTCGGTGTGCGGCAGGGACAGCACCAGCCCGGGCTTGTGCGTCCTAATAGCGTCGTGCCAGCCGGTCCATGACGTGGCTTCGACGACGCCGTGGTGCAACCGCTGTTGGAGTAGCTTCACGGTCCTCGCGTGCTCGCCGCGGCTCTTGGCGTCGATCTTCGAGGTGGCGGCGAAGAGGACCTTGTCCAGGCGAGGCAGAGTCTCGTGGCCCTGGCGCAGCTGGCCCGAGAGCGCGGTCGACTCATCCTGCTCCCCGATGCCGGCGAGCTGGTGCTCGATGACGTGCCGCAGCGCCCAGAACCCGAGCGGGCAGATCACCCGGGTGCGGCCGCGCCGCGGCTCGCAGTCGCACTCCCCGGTGGCGAGCGCCTCCCGCCAGTGTGCCGTCAGCCGGGCGCTCCCGGTCGGGAGCCCGTAGTCGTAGACGAACTCGAGGGGCACCACACCGTCGCCGGGCGAGACGAGCTGGATGCGTGGGCCGATGGTGACGTCGCGAGTTTGGCTGGCGAGGTGGTCGTAGAGGGAGTACCCGAGACGGGCGAGGTCGCGCAGTAGCTCGGTCTGTTGCTCGCTGCCCGGCGTGGCACCGGTGGCGCGGTCGGCGTCAACCGCGATGCGCAGGGTTTGCACGACGTCACGGCGGAACTCGTCTAAGCCTTCCAACGAGATGACACGGTGGTGGCCGTGCGCGTCGACGAGCAGCGCCTCCCCATCCGCCCCCACGTTGAACGACAGTGAGGTGTCGACGTCGGCGGGAGGTTGGATGAGCTCGCCGCCCTGCTTCCTGGGGTAACGCGCTGGAGCCAGCTCGGAGTCGCGGACGAAGCGGATGAACTGACTGTGCACTGGGTAGTCGCTGGCGTCGACCGGACCGCGCAGTTGCGCAGACTGCAGGACGAGCGCCCCTTGGTAGACGACGACGCTCGCGCGGACTTCTGTAGCGTCGGGGGCGACGTCCAAGGCGAAGGTGAGCTGGGCCGACGTCCCCGACTTCGGAAGGAGCAGTTGCTGGGTCTCCCGCGTGGTCCCGGTGGGTGACTCGGCGACGAACTCGACGTCGAGGATCGCGCCGTACGGCTCGAACTTGACCGCTGCCTCCGGGAATGCGCCGGCGACCGTCAGCGGGCTCTCCTCGCCCGGGCCGATGTGGATCCCGATGTCGTGCCGGATGCCGGGGGCGAAGGCGTTGCTGCGGGGCGTCCCGGTATCGGTCTCGTGAATTTCGGCCTGCAATCGGCGCGGCTGGGGCGGCCGGATGGGGGGCGGCGCGGGCGCCGATGTGTCGCGCTTAGGGCCGCGTAGCTCATCACCCGTTTGTGGCCCATAGCCGCCGATTCCGCCCCACCATCCACCTATTCCGCCCCCGTGGATTTCGGGATCGAGAGGATGGGCGGAGAGGCGGGCCTTAGATGCTGGCGTGGACCTATACCACCGTCTCAATGCTTGCGGCTGGCGGCGGAGATCGTCCAGATCGCGGAGCGCTGTGCGATGGAACCGCGGCACGTTTGCGGATCCGGGGCGGTCGATGAACGACACATGGGCTGCCACAGGATAGTGGTCGGTCACTTGAGGAGCGTTTGGACTAACGGTATACGCAAGCCCTGGTGGCAACTGGGCCACTACCGATTCGATTACCCGCAGCAGCCCCGAGTTGGATGATTCAACAGAACGCGAAGGTGACACCCCTGAAGAGGTCAGCGTCGCATTAACCGGGTATGTGGACAGCGCATTTTCTAGATCGACCCTCAATTGCGGATACGTTTCGCCGATAGCAGAAGCCAACCGTGCAGCCCAACAACCGATGCTAGTCAGAGGCAGCAGGCCAGACCTCGCGAACACGCTGGCATGAGGTAGAACCACGGCGAGTGCTGCGTCGATGGGCAGGTCGTTACCCATCGCACGCACCAGTCGCTCGGCGACATGGGATGTCGGCTCCGCCGCTATGGCGACGAGATCACCGTCGCGCTTTGCAGATTCCACGAGGCATTCATTATCAGCCTTCAAGAAGATGTTCACACTGGAATCAACCATCCGTGGCTCAAGGCCCTCCGTTTCCTTGAGAACCGCAAGTTCTACTGGATCACCCCGCCCTGCTGGGACAGACGCTCCAGCAATTCGCACCCTCGCGGATCTCTCTCCAGTCAGATCAGCCACCCGGATCGGCCACCGCCACGCTACTGGTCTGCGTGGTAGCTGGCGATGTGCGGCCACTATCAGCCCCCTTACGTGCGCTCCGTGAAGTGCCTTCTGATGTGCGCTACTGGCCACCCATAAGCGCATGAACAAAGGAGCATCCAGCGCCATGGCCTCTTGGCCCACCGCTTCCCAGGCGGCGAAGATGGCGGACCTAGCTTCAGCGTAGGCAGGGCTAGGTGCGATCCAGCGGGCGACCCGCGGCCACGTGTAGTCACGCGCCAACTGCGCCTCTGGCCGACCGGCAACCCCCCCGGGTTGCCAAAGGGATCCTTGAGTTGCCAGGTCTCTTAGAACTGCAGCCACCTGCTGCGGCGTTGCGCGCTCAGGCGTTACACTTCGCGCCGCCAAGACTCCCCCGATGACCCACTCAAGGGAATGACGTGGATACGTATCCTGATCCGCATTTTTGGGCATATAGCGAGCGTCCCTTTCGAGAAAGGACTCTGACTCGGACGGCACTGGCTATGCAAGGCTCACGCCCTGACACTTGGCTGTGTAGTTCCCACGCTACTCCGGCTACATCCCGGCCGGAAGGTTATGCGTTAAGCCATACAGTTACACCGGGAAGCGGGAGACAGGCGGAGGGCCATACGGTGGTCGGCGCTGAACGGCCTAGGTACCAGCAGCGATGGTCCGCGTGGCATGCAGACTGTCGTCGGTTTGCGACGGTACTGCGCCGTCGTCGATCTGCTCGCGCTTGGGGGACGACAGAGTGTGTCCATCGCGGATCGATGCAGTTGGGACTAGCGGCTACGCGGCGCCGGTCCACGCCAGAATTTGTATCAGACGCCCTAACTAACTCTTCCACTGAGGCTTTGGATCCTAGAGTTGCCTCGGTGATGCATTCCTGCCGCGGAGGGCGATCGCGGGACTTTCGTGGGAGAGTTGGGTGAACGGATACGAAGCGAGGAATGGTCGGGAACGTCATCCCTAACCGCGTGAAGTCGGGCGCCTATCTGGGACCACACTGATTGCCCCGGCTACTTGAACTTAACCGTTCCATTTCCGACCCACTCGGTAGTGGCTCCCTTGGCGAGGAGAAACTCGAGGTTGTCACCGTTCTGTCGCATGGCGAGAGCCTGCCAACCGTCCTCGTCCGCAGCCTCTCTCGCAGTGTTCATAACGGGGATACTGTTGAGTGGCACAGACGCCGCTTGGCTGGAGGCGGGTCGATACGCTTTGCCCGCTTCTTCCAGCATCGACACCGCCACCGAGCTGCGCGCTTCGATCGTCGCGACACTAGCGGCAGCACGGCCTCGAACATCGGAACCGAGCAGGTACGCGATCCCGAGTCCTGCAGACGCAAATATCAGTCCGACGGCCAAGAGGGCGTTGGGTTGGTTCGCGGCGCCGAGGCCGTCCCAGAAGCCCCTGATCGACGCGCCCGACACTACGGCACCCCCTGCGATAGTGACCGACCACCACTTCGCCGCCGCGGTGGCTCCGGCCTCGATGACCGTCACACTGTCGGGAGGACCGGTGAACGCAGCGGTAAACTGTCCGGCCTTCTTGAGTTCCGAGGGAGCAGTCGGGAGGAGCGACAAGTTTTGCAGTAGCTCCACTGCCGGTTCCTCGATGCTGTCTTTGGCTGCGCCGACGGCGAGCCCTGGAATCTGAACAGCCATCGGTTTCGACTCCTTCATCAACGATGCGGCGGGTCGTGTCTGAGGGGCACTATCCGCTGACTCGGATTTGCGGGCTGATGAACAGATGTGGTCGCGCTTCCCTCGCAAGGGCCCTCATGCGCATCCATCTCCAATGTACTGATGAGAGCGCACGGACGAAGGCGTTCTGGACAAGCGTTCTGTGACCCGCGGTCGTGCGAGACCCTCGCCTCGAACTGACGCCGCAAGGTGACTTGGCAGTGGCTCCGCCACGCAGGCCGACGTGAAGTTCTGAGCTTCTAGGATTCGCGCAGACGCCCACTCTAGGTGCCCGAGGGACGCTGCCTCGCTTCCAGGACGCGGGGACAGACGAGTTATCGCGCGGTCAATCTCAGCCACCCGGCAGCGGGAGGAATCTCTCGCCCGCTTTGCATGCAACGGTCGACTGCCCGAAGTAACTCAAGTCGAGCAGTCGCCGTGCCTTCAACTGCCCGGACAGGAGGGCAATCGCTCGACTAAGCACCGGTCGGCATGGGACCCACCTGATGTTCAGCCATGCGTCCGACCACACCGTCGTGCGCCAGGAGAGCTGTTCCGAAGGACCGTGAAGGTGCCGTAGAAGCCTTGGGCTCATGGACCTCGCAAGCGTCTGCGAGATTTGACGAGCAGGGCTCGTCGAGCGCCGCCCCCTCACGGCGGTTCGGAGGCCGGTCACCGCGTTCGCGGCTAAATCGGACGCGACTGGAGTCGCCTCGCATGATCCACAGATCCCGACGCGCCACCTTCAGTGATTGGGGCCAGAGTCGACGTGGGCCACGAACTGTTCCTGCCTTCCAACCGCGTCGACCGGGCAGCGCCCCGAGGTCCCTCGCTGCGCTTGGACGGGCCCCTGCCGCCAGAGCGCCCACCGCAGCCGTAGGGCGCCCCCGGGGTGGGCGTGGCGAGACGGTAGCTCCCAATATTCGGCGCGTCCAGATGACGTGGGGACCGATTCCGGAGAGCCGTCCGCGACGAAGTCGAAGCCGTAAGAGATTCGGCTGACCATGGTCCCAGGGCAAACTGATTACTGCGGCCATTGTCTCGATGTCACCACCAAGTAGAGCAGTGGGCCAAGGCCCAAAATCATGGTGCGGTGGCCTCCACCGGAAATCGCCACGCCTATATGACTACCCATCTCGAGGCCCCCAGGACAATGCAGCGCGGAGCGGTGCACCAGTTTGAGAAATCGCCAGCTCCGGCACTCATGCCGACCAACCGGGGTTGGCTCCAGAGACTGCGCCCGGCAAAATGCTGATTGAGAGCGCACTCGGCCACTGGATTCCCCGATGCTGCGGATATCCCTGGATACATGTCGTTTTGACAAAGATCCTCGGCGTCGTCGTACATCGTCCAGGCGTCGTGCATTCGGACCGGGCCGAGACATTGCGGTGCCTGAGACGTCGCAGCCGTGTCCAAGCGACTTGTTTATCTGCTCACCCACACCAAATCAGGGTTCGCGCCCGGGAGGGACCGAGAGGGCGCAGGCCGCCTTTCTAGGCGGTCGACGGCGGCCCTCAAACCGACCCCTGTCTGGGCGGAGTGATGCACCTGCTTTGAACCGCCCGGGCGAGTCCGGAGGCTCAGTGGTCTGAGAGCTCAAGTTCCTAGCGAACGAGGTCGCGGTCGACCCGCACACGTTGTCGGCGACGGGCATCCCATCATGCCCGCTGACACGCCGAACTCACATTCGCCACCTTCGTAACAGGACTAGCCCCACAAGGGGCGCGCTTGGCAGTCGCAAGGAAAGCCGCACCAAGCTGCAAGACAGCAGGCGAGGCGGAGCCGTCAGCCTCGTGCTGTTCCTGCCCGAGCGACCACGGCCGGACGCCAGTGGACCACGTCGGCGTCTAGCCAGCGAGCAAATTTGGCTCCACATGGAACCCAGGTGCAGTGATCGCAGTCAAGTATGCATCGACCAGGGGTGGCCGTGGCATCATGAAGCCGACCTCGCTCGCCCGCGGGATGCCGACAGTCAAGGGGCGACCACAAAAGAACGAGGGGCCGGCCGCCGCGTCCTTTCGATTCGCATAACACCCAGCCAGTGACTCAAGAATGGTGCGCATGTCAACAGAACCTATCGCCAAGGCATACACAGATCACGCCCGGGAAGAATACTGTCCCTTCTTCTATGTGGATGAGCCCGCACGCTTTGGACTCAAGCAGCATTACTGTGACACCATTTTTGGGAGCATGCGTTATTTCGTGACAGGCCCTGCGCGACCCGACGCTAGCGTTACCCTCCTTCTACATGGCGTTGGAGGCTCTTGGTCAACTTGGTCGCACTTGCTCCAACAGATTCAGGTTGAACGTAGAGGGTTGCCCGATCTACTAATTGTTGAGATACCGGGCTTCGGCGCTTCGGAAAACAATCGGCCCGACCTGCCGGCAGGGCTTGTGGCGGACGTTCTAGTAAAACTCATCCACGACTTAGGGTGGACCAAATTTCGCGTCATCGGTCACTCAATGGGAGGGTTTCTAGCCCTTGACCTTGCAGCCCGCAATCCAACGGGCCTGAGCGGTGTGGCCGTGATTTCCGGCTTCTACTTCACCATCATCGACACTGTCAAGAGCCCTTGGCTGACTCTAGTCCGTTCGCCCAAGTCCGCGGCCACATACGTAGGATTTGCTCTGCTCTCGATGGTGAATCCGAAACGGCATCCTCGACTAAAGCGGTTGCATGACGGATTGCTACCGTGGATGATGCGCGGACTAGCTGCACACCCGTCTTGGATTGCGCCAACTACGCGGCTACGAATGGCATCCTCGGGTGGCTCGACGTCCTTCAAGAAGGCGGCGCGAAACGCCATCGGATATGACCCCGACGCCACATGGGGAACGATCAGTGTTCCTCTCCTGGCTATAGGTGGAGCGCACGACAAGATGGTGCCGCCAAAGGATCTTCGCAGACTCGCACGCTCTTCCCACGCGCGCACTGTGGAAATCTCTGAGGCTGGTCACTTCGCCCATATCGAAAGGCCAGCAGAAGTCCTCTCCTTGCTCACTCAATTCGAACTCGTCTGAGGACCACGATGGCGCCGATCTTCGACTGGTTGAACCGTAGACCGCCCGCTTTCCGATTCTCACTCTTGGTCGTAGCCGCATTCTCACCTGTGGCAGTCTTGGTTTCTTGGGCCAGCGTAAATGGCCTTTTGGTTTCGGACAGCTGCTCAGCCCTGGAAGTGCCTTTAGCTCTTTGGCCGGGAAAGCATCGCCCCATCGAATGTCTGGGAATGCCATTGGCCGCCGACTGGCCGTCTTGGCTGTTGGCTCTGACATCATCTCTGTCGAACCTTACGTCGCTCCTGACTTTTTGCCGTGTTCGTTCGCTTGAAACCGACCTCAGAACCGACGGCCTTTTAGTCGAGCGTCATCAGTCAGGGGACGGGGCGAAATTGCTGGATAACCTGACCTCGCTGCCCAGCAGGCGGCGACTCGTCCTGAATGCCTCTTTGATCTTGGTAGTCGCGATCGTGCTTTATTTTGCTACGTATTCGTCTGCGGCCTACGTCCAGAGGCTCGCGGAGGAGCAGGTTACGTCCTCGGGAACGACGGGAGAGGAGCAGGCGACGGGCATCGTTTCCACCATCCGTGATCATTGGTGGGCGAACATCCAAAACTATCCCGTAGGCGCGCTGCTCTTTTTGTCGATCGGAGCTATCGGCACATGGACGGCCATCCTTCAAATACAAACGATCTCGCACGTTTTCAGCATAACCGAGCGACTTGAGAGCCACGGCCTGCTCCGACTCGTAGACGATCTAAGTCTCGTGGATCACGGTTGGCGTTCTATGGATAAGATCGTTACCATTCGCCTTGGTGGGATGYTGACCTTCGTGCCAGCCTATGCCGCATTATTCATGATTCTTGCTTTCCCGGTCTGGGGTCTCGTGACGCTGGTTCTGCTTGCGGTAGGAGTCTCTTGGAATACTTGGCGGAACCTTAGCTTTTCTACCAGTACTGTCCCGCAGATTCAGCGGCGCATAGTGGTAAAGGAGCTGAGTCGCGTAGCCCAAAATCTCGAAGTCATTTCGCAGCCACGCCCTAGGTATGTGCTCAGTCCGGCATATGTGGACAGCCGGTTTCGACGTGTGGAATTGCTGTTCGAGCGAGCGGAAATCCTAAGGATGATCGAGGTCCCCAAGAATCGCGTGCTTCGGGCGACCATCAGTCTCTCAGTTGGCGCGATTTCCCTAGTAGGCTTGGCAGCCTCTGTACAGCAACTCTTCAGCGCGATGAACTCGTGAAGCACCCGTGACGCTAAGCGGTTGTTGAAGCAATCCTGCTGGCCCGCTCAGCAGAACTATAGTCTCGGTCTATAGAGAGCTCGAGCTACCAAGGGTCCGCTGCTCGCAAATGGCCCCCTGACCAGATGCCTTCATCGATCCGGCGGTCAGCTACGTCGGGCGCGTCATTGTGGGCGGTAGGCAGCGCGGTCTGGCCACGCCCTAACTGCGCGGAGTGCGGGCGCCGCCGTACTAGTGGAGCAGCTTCACGCCGTGGTGTATGAACTACAGCAGCTGCACTCGGGCCGGAAGTTCACCCCCGACGGGCACCTCCTCGGTTCGATCGGCGAGGCAGTCGCAGAAGCACTTTTCGACCTCACGTTGACGACGGCGTCGACTGCCGGCCACGACGCGGTCGACGCCGAGCGGCGGAAGGTGGAGTTAAGGCCATGTACGGGGCAGGAACGTCCTGACCCGAGCCGCCTCCGAGCACGCGCCCCAAATGCTGATCGTCGTCAAATTGTCCAAGTCACCTCTGCCATCCTTCAGCGAAGGTGCTGGTCTGGGTCGGCCGACACATCGAACCTGAACAACATCTGTCTTCCGTCGACGCGGAACAGGCGTGCGTCGGGACCGAAGGGATTGGGAAGCCAATGGAATCGCCGGCTTTCGTCGTTGAGCACGTGGGTGATGAACAGGATGCTGTAGCGCTCGTGGGGAGCCAGATCGAGTGCTCTTCGGATCTCTGACTCGGGAAGTGAGAACGCGGTGTCATCGCCCGTGGTGACTTTGACCTCGATGAGGTGGGTGGTCTCTCCGGCGAGAACCTTGAAGTCGTAGCCGAGCGAGTCGTCGCCAAGACCGTCGCCCAGGATATCGTTCCGGTACCCGGATCGCCACGTTTCTTCACGTGCCAGACCGAAGTTTGAGCGGATCCAATGGCTAGCGAACAGTTCGCCCGCCAGTCCAATGTTCTGGGTCTTTTCCGGTGGGACATGTGGGGCACGTATGCCCTTCCGGCGTCCGGAACCTTGACCGCCTATGCCGCTGCGGAGGGGTTCAATCGGGGCCATCTCTGCCAGACTTTCAAAACTTGGGGCATTCCCTAGGTCGACGTCTGCTGCCGCGGTCGCGATCATCTCATCAAGCCTGAGGAGATCGTCGGGATCGGTGGTGAACGTTTGTCCTGCGTACGTTATCGCGGACTCTCGCCGCTTTGCCTCCTCCTGCTCGCGGCGCTTCCGATCACGTGCTCGGCGAACGTCCTCTTGGGTGATCCCCAACTTCTTTTGGTTGAGCGTTAGGGGCATTGGGTCGGGCCACAAGCCGCGCGCGTGCAGCCACGTGAGCAACTCCTTAGGAGTTCGCTCGGCAAAGTCTAGGTAGCCGCTTGACCGTAGTTGCGCCGATACTGACGCCACGTCCATCGTGGGTGGAGCATCAACCTGGTTGAGCTCACACCAGGTGAGGGCCGAGTCGCGCGCCGTAGTGAGCGTATTGGTGACGCGCTGCCGCTGCGCACTTCGGAGTTCATAAACGGATGGGAGTGTGCGCTCCGCCGGCGGACCGGCCGCGGCGCGGAGCCATTCCTGGACGCGCTCGGACATGGCTTCTTCGGGGACGCGCCAGTGCGTGTCCGACCAGGCCGGGTCGGCAGTGAGGTTCGGTAGGTCGAGGAGCGACGCGTAAGCGGGCACAGCCAAGGGGTCGTGGGCGGCTCGTCCGGCAAATCTGTCTCGCAGGTCATCGACGATGTCTTCGCGGCGGTTTGCGACAAAGGCTGTGAAGTCGCGGATGTGCGCACCCGTGTTCTGGACCGACTGCAGGCCGAGGAGGCGCAAACCCTCGTTGGCTTTGGACAGGGCCACGTGTCCGTCTTCGATCGGACCTGTCGTCCATGATCGGTCGGCGTAGGCAAGCACGGCATCAGCTTCGATCGGGGCGTTATCGAGGCGACTGGCCAGCCAGGATTGCAAGGCCTCCCGGCCATCAGGAATGTCGTCCGTTCCACGCAGTTCCTCGGCCGCATCTGGCGCCACCGTCGCCAGAACCGCAACGAGGGCGGACGTGTCCGGTCTCCAGGCTTCACGTTCCCCGCTGACGAGATCCACCTCTGCTGCCGGAAGTCTCAAGGCCAGGGCTAGATCGTCGTTGGTCGGCGAAGGCCCGCGCACGACCTCCTGCAGATCGATCAGCGCTAGGCGCAGGTCTTTGAATGCCGAAGGCGCCTGCACCGCTTGGGAGATTCCCTCCGCGGCTTGTTCAGCCAGTCTCAATCGCGTACGCCCGTGCCCTTCGCGGACCAGCACCAAACCTTGGCCGTCATCGCCGACGACCCAGCATGACGTTTGCCTCAGGGTGTCCTCGACCTCATGACCATCCACGGACGTTGAAAACGCGTCTACAACCAGGAGCCGCGCGGACCGCAGTTGCGACGCCGCTTGCTCGAGCTGCCGCGGCCGACGTCCGGCCACACCCTGTTGGTGAGCGAGGACGAGGAGGACGAGCTTTTCAAGCCAGTCGCCAACCAAGTCCAGTAGAGGCCCCTGCTGGGAGGGTCCGGTCCAGTGGACTTGGAGTTCGGCGTCGGCCACGGAGCGGAGTCGTTGTGGCCAGGTTCGCGCGAGGTGCTCGCCGACCCGTTTTGCCAGCGCCCGATCGGTGAATCCAAGCCGGGTGAGGGGCAGCTGCGACAGCAGGATCGATTTCGGCTCGTCCGGGACTGGGAAGTAGATGAGTTCCCCGGTCTCGGACGGGTCCGCGAGTTCGACGGATCCCACAGTCTCGACCAAAACCCCGTCCGGACTCTGGGGCGTGGGGTTGGAGAGGTAGTCCGCCCAGCTCCGCTCGTACTCGGCACGAGTCCCTCGAATCCATGTTCCTTCAGCATTGATGATTTCCGCGAGATGGTTGATACGTGCTGCCGCTGAGCCTGGTCCGTCCCAGTGTCGAACACCCACTCTCCGCAATCGCGTGATCGCCGTCGGTCCGATCGCGCGACGCAGGTGCGGTGCGGGAGCCGGTAGGTAGTCGGGCACGTAACCGTCTACCCACCACCCGTGCTGCGCCTGTTTGAGTGTGACGGTGGATCTGTCGCCAGGGATGGTTTGGGGGAGCCAAGACGCTGTCATGAGGAACACCGTCACGAACGATGGCCAGGTTGCGGTTGATCTGCTTTCTGCGCGGAAGAACGTTGCCTTGAGATCGTCGTCGTCCCAGCGGTCGAGGCCCGCGAGCACGAGCTCTCCATAGATCTCTTGGGCGCGGGGGGAGAAGCTGTCCCAGTCCAACTGGCCGGGGAGGCGCGAGATGCGCGTGAGCGTGTACTGCCTTGTGGCGTAGTCAGCGGGCTGCCGCCACTCAGAGCCGGAGGCGGTGCGAAGCCAGGCCTTGGGCATCGGCCCCTGAAGCCACGACGACACCGACCAGTCGGGGAGTGTTTCGGGATGGTTGATGGCTGAGCCAGTGATGCGCCACGTCGCGGGCGTGACGTCGACCGGCCAAAGGCCGTGCTGGACGCCAGCGCGCTCTAGGAATTCGCGCATGCCTTCGTGGTGACCTGGTGCCAGCCAGGTTGAGGGCGGGGAGATGATTTTGTCGGCGATGCCATCGAGTTCGCTGGTGTCGCCGACGGCCTCGACCAGTCGCACCAAACCTTGATCGATCCATGAGTCGTCGCCGTCCCAGCCGCGTCCGAAATACGCGCTGTCGGCGGAGATCCAGCCACCGACGGTCGGCACGCGGAACGGCTTTGTCGGGAAGGACTCCTCGCCCAGCGGGCTGCGAGCGTTCCGCCACACGTCCAGTGCGTAGAGCAGTGACTCCGTGAGCCCGGCATCGCCGATGCCGGGCCCATTCGTCACTTCCGCGACAAGCTTGAGGATCTCCTCAGAACCGAAGTCTTCAACCCAATTCGCCAGCCAGTCACGTCCGACGCGATGAGTTTGATCCTCCAGCCTCCACGGGATGTCGTCGCGGACGTAGGCGAGACGCGCGGCCACCGCGGAGGGCGGTTGCATGCGAGAGTCAGTAGAGCTTCGCTGCGGAGGAAAGAACACGGTCGGCTGGTCTGGGAGGCCGTTGGCGTGCAGCAAGCCTTCCTTCCCGAGCACGATCAGGGCGCCTGCGACAGGCGCATGTCGGGGGATGGCAGTAGCAAGTTCGTCGTAGAAGTCAGCCCACGCTGCAGGGCCTGCGGTGCTCGACTGCAAGTGGTCAGCGCACGCCTCGGCGAATTCGACGAGGTTGGCGTCGGTRGGACGCCATGAGCCAGCAAATCCAAGGGACAAGTAGAGCCGTTCAAGCCGGGACAGGCGGGCGTCTCCCAGCGCCGGGTCGAGGAGGCTTCTCCTTTGCTCAGGCTTTAGGCGGGCCGGTGAGAAGAAACGACCGCTGGTCTCCCACAGCGATGCCTCGGAAATGGAGACGCGGGTTGACTGTTCGCCGAGCGATGGGAGGAAAGCCATGCTGGCCAGATTCCGCCCCCGTCGATCCAAGGCTGAGACAAGGCGTGGCAGGTGCTCTTTCGACCAGCAAGCAAGATCGACCATCGTTCCAGCGGGAATGTCGAGGTCACCGTCCGTGGAAGCTATCAAAAGCTCCGCTGCAAGTTCTGCGGCTTCGTTCAAGAACAAGTCGTTGATGGGGTATGCGTCGTGGAGCGATCGACGGTCAAGGCTGGAGAAGAATGGAGCTTGTAGGTACGCCGGCAACGGGCAGGCAACCTGATCGCCCATGGGGAGGAAGTTGTAAAGCCGAGGGACTGACAGTGGTTCGCCCCCGGCCAGCGCCAATACGACGTCGGCGTCGCCTTGCCACTCATCCCAGCCCGGCAGGTGAGCACCGTCCTCCCGAGTGGCGGCGATCGCCTCCAGCACCGCAGTCTCGGGCACGGTACGCCGGGCGATGATGAACTCGCTCTGGTCCTGCAAGAGGGCAAACGAGACTCGACGACTTAGATCGATTTCGTCCGGTAGACGGGTAAGCGCAAGGCTTCGCCTTTTCTCGGCATCGAGCGGGGCCGGGAACCAAGATTCCCGGTCGTCGTTAGCACCCTCTGGTTGCCTGTCGGACTCAATGACAACGAGGTGCACTGTCTCGATTCGGTCCAGAAACAGGTGCATCGGAGCGGTACTCCCTGCAACTCCGAGGAGTTCATCCCGCACATCGGCCCGTGCACGTTCCGATTTCAGGGGAAGCCGGATCACCGTGCAGTAGCCAGCGGCACCCAACTCGTCGACCCGATGTGGGGCGGCCTCGAGTGGGAACGTTAGGGTGAGGGTGGAGATGTTGCTTTCCATCTCAACAGCAATATCGGGCTCATCCGGCACCCACCGCGCCGCAAGCTCAGCGAAGTCATCGTGGCGCCCGAAGCGGAACGTGAAGCCGTCGAACTCGCGGCTATCGTCAGCCGCGCTGTACACCTCCGGGCAATCGCTGAACTGCAAAACGCTCTTGAAGCCGACGCCTTTGTTGCCGATCCCTTCACTTGGCGGCTTGTCGCTCACTGCCACGTCCACCATTGCAGCGAAATTGGTTTCGGTCAGCGGCCGGCCAGAGTTCGCGACATAGAGGGTGCCGAAAGCCCCTTCCGTCTCATCGAACAGGACGTGGATCTGCCCGTCGTCGGAGCCCTTGTCGTGTGCGTCGTGCGCGTTCTGGATCAGTTCGATCATGGTCCGGCCGTGGTAGTCGGCTGAGATGATTCCCTCAATGAATCGCTTGACCTGCAGCGTTGGGCGCTCGTTGTTCGCCCGACCGAACAGGAACTGGTCCACCTGCCATTTTGACTTCTTCTCGATCAGCGCTCGGAACTCAGGCTTCGCGCAACTTGACGTCGCAGGTTCCTCCATCGGCTGACCTTTCTGTCTAGGGTCGTGAGTTCCCGTCGCCGCCCCAGGAGATCGAGCCACTGGGACGCCATCCATCCAGGCAATCTTGGCAGCGTCCAGTTGAGTCCATGGCGTTGGTGTACGACGACACCGGTGAGCGTGTCCCTGCACATGCAGGTGCGGTCACCGCGTGATCCTTCGAGTGAACCTCTCACAGCACCCTCGAACGGAGCATCGCGATGACCGCGAACACCAGTATCGACCCTTCCCTCTTTCTGCACGAGCAGCTGGCCCAGGCC